>DATLGH010000072.1 GCA_035540635.1 Egibacteraceae bacterium
CCACCGACCCGGTCGTCGTCGCGGAGACGGAGACCCCCGACCCGCCGCCGGCCGGGCCCGCCCCGCCATCGCCGGCCCCCGCGACTGCGAAGCCCTCACCGAAGCCGAAGGCAAAGCCCGAAGCGAAGCCCGAGGCGACGCCGCCACCGGAGACGACGACGCCGACCGTCACCGTGCCGCCTCCCGACGAGGAGCCGCCCGCCGGCGACGGAAACCCGTCACCACCGACTGACGGCGGGCAGGGCGACGGCTCCTCGGCCGCCCCGACGCAGGCGAGCGGCGGCGCGACGACGACGGGCGACAAGCCGGCGCCCGAGCAGGGCGCCGACCAGCCGTAGCGCCGCGGTGGAGGCCGGGCGTGCCGTTCCGGTGTCCCACCGCACGGCTGGGCCCGACACGGGTGCGGTCAGCGAGCGCTGAAGTACTTCGCCTCGGGGTGGTGGACGATGAGCGCGTCGGTGGACTGCTCGGGGACGAGCTGGAACTCCTCGGACAGCTCGAGCCCGAGGCGCGCGGCGCCGGTGAGGTCGAACAGCGGCTTGCGCGACTCGAGGTCCGGGCAGGCGGCGTACCCGAAGGAGTAGCGCGACCCCCGGTACCCCTGCTTGAACAGCGCCTCGAGCGTGTCGGCGTCGTCGTCGGCGATGCCGAGCTCGGTGCGGATGCGCTGGTGCCACAGCTCGGCGAGTGCTTCGGCCATCTCCACGCCGAGCCCGTGGAGGTAGAGGTACTCGGTGTAGCGGTCCTGCCCGAAGAGCTCGGCGGCGCGCTCGGTGACGCGCGACCCCATGGTGACGACGTGGAAGGCGATGACGTCGCGTTCCCCGGACTCGACGGGGCGGAAGAAGTCCGCGATGCAGAGCCGCCGTCCCCGGGTCTGGCGGGGGAAGGAGAAGCGCGCGGCCACCGCGTCGGAGCCCGGAGCCTCGTAGACGACGACGTCGTTGCCCTCGGCGTTGCACGGCCAGTAGCCATAGACGACCTGGGGGGTGAGCAGGCTCTGCGTGCGCGCCGTGGCGAGCGTCGCGCGCAGCGCCGCCTCGGCCGCCTCCTCGTCGTCCCGGGCGAACCCCCACTGGTTGCGGAACAGCGCGCGCTTGTTGAGATAGCCGGCGACCTGGTCGAGGGGCACGCCGCGCACCACCCGCGACCCCCAGAACGGCGGGCTCGGCACGGGCACGTCGGTGGCCACGTCGGAGCGCTCGGTGGAGCGCCTCCGGCGCTCCCGGTCCTCCCGGTAGTCCGCCTCGGCCTCCCCCCGGGGCTCAGGCCTCTCGACGGGCTGCGTGCCCCACCCCGGGGGGAAGCCGCCGCCGCGCCGGTGCTCGACGAGCTCGTCCATGGTGCGCAGGCCCGCGAAGGCGTCCCGGCAGTAGAACAGCGGCCCGCTGTAGACCTTGCGGAGGTCCACCTCCACGTAGGGACGGGTGAGCGCCGCACCGCCGAGCAGGACGGGGTAGTGGGCGAGGCCGCGTCGCTCGAGCTCCTCGAGGTCGCTGCGCATGACGACCGTGGACTTGACGAGCAGCCCCGACAGCCCGACGGCGTCGGCACGGAAGTCCGCTGCCGCCTCCACGATGGCGTCGATGGGCTGCTTGATCCCGATGTTGCGGACCTCGTAGCCGTTGTTCGTGAGGATGATGTCGACGAGGTTCTTGCCGATGTCGTGCACGTCGCCCTTGACGGTGGCGAGCACGATCCTCGCCTTGCCGCCGTTGTCGGACGCCTCCATGTGCGGCTCGAGGTGGGCGACCGCGGCCTTCATGCACTCGGCTGACTGGAGGACGAACGGCAGCTGCATCTGGCCGGAGCCGAACAGGTCGCCGACGACCTTCATGCCCGCGAGCAGGTGGACGTTGATGATGTCGAGGGGTGCGAGGCCCGAGGCCATCGCCGCGTCGAGGTCGTCGCCGAGCCCGTCCCGGTCGCCGTCGACGATGCGCCGCTCGAGGCGTTCGGTGAGGGGCAGCGCGGCGAGCTCCTCGGCGCTCGCCCGGGTCTCCGTGGCGCCCTCGAACTGCGCCATGAGGGCGTGCAAGGGGTCGTAGTCGGCAGGGGCGGTCCCGGTGCGCCCGCGGGCGCCGCGGTTGTCCTCGACAAGGTCGACGCAGATCTGCCGGACGCCGTCGTCGATGCGGTGCAGCGGCAGGATCTTGCCAGCGTGGACGATCGCCGCGTCGAGCCCCCGCTGCGCCGCCATGTGGAGGAACACCGAGTTGAGCGCCTGTCGCGCCGCCGGGGACAGCCCGAACGAGACGTTCGACACGCCGAGCACCGTGTGGCAGCCGGGGATCTCCGCCTTCACCCGCTCGATCGCCTCGAGGGTGGCGAGCCCGTCTTTGCGCAGGTCCTCCTGGCCCGAGCCCAGCGGGAAGGTCAGCGTGTCGAAGATGAGGTCGCCGGGGGACAGGCCGTACTCGTCGACGGCGATCGCGGCGATGCGCTTGCAGACGTCGACCTTCCAGTCGGCGGTGCGCGCCTGGCCCTCCTCGTCGATGGCCAGGGCGATGAGCACGGCCCCGAACTGCTTCGCGAGGGCGAACAGCCGGTCGGCCTTCGTGCGTCCGTCCTCGAGGTTGACGGAGTTGATCACCGCGCGCCCGCCGAGGCGGCGCAGCGCCGCGGACACGACCTCGACCTCTGTGGAGTCGATGACGAGCGGCAGCGTCGACTGGGTGGCGAGGCGGTCGACGACCGCGACCATGTCGGCGACCCCGTCGCGGCCGACGTAGTCGACGCACACGTCGAGCGTGTGAGCCCCCTCGCGCACCTGCTCGCGGGCCATCTGGGTGATGGCCTCCCAGTCCTCGGCGAGGAGCAGGTCGCGGAACTTGCGCGAGCCGTTCGCGTTGAGCCGCTCTCCGACGAGCAGGGTGCTCGCCTCCTGGCGGAGGGTGACCGGCGCGTAGAGCGACGCGACGCTCGCCTCCGCGACGGGTTCGCGGGACGCGGGTGTGGCTGCTGCGACCGCCTCGACGACGGCCTGCAGGTGCGCCGGCGTGGTGCCGCAGCAGCCACCGACCATGCGCACGCCGAAGGCGGTGACGAACTCGCGGTGTGCCTCGGCCAGGGCCTCGGGGCTCAGGGGGTACACGGTCTCGCCGTCGACCATGGCGGGGATGCCGGCGTTGGGGATGACGCTGATCGGCTTCGTGCAGTGCTCGGACAGGTAGCGGACGTGCTCGCGCATGTCCTCAGGGCCGGTCGCGCAGTTCAAACCGATGACGTCGACGCCGAGCGGTTCGAGGGCGACGAGCGCTGCACCCACCTCGCTGCCGAGCAGCATCGTGTTGATCGTGGCCTCGATGGTCACCGACGCGATGATCGGCACGGTGCGGCCCTCGGCGCGCATGGCCTCGTGGCAGCCCCAGATGGCCGCCTTGGCCTGCAGCAGGTCGAAGACCGTCTCGACGATGAGCGCGTCCACGCCGCCCGCGAGCAGGCCCCGGACCTGGCGGACGTAGCCGGGGACCATCGTGTCGTAGTCGATGAAGTCCTTGGCGGCCGGCTTCCCGTCGCGGGGGCCCTTGCCGAGCGAAAGCGTCGGGGAGCGCGTCCCCGGACCGATCGAGCCGAGCACGAACCGCTGCCTGCCGCCGGCGGCGTCGGCGGCCTTGCGCGCCAGGCGGGCGGCCCGCTCGTTCAGTGTCTCGGTCTCCGCCCCAAGACCGTACTCGTCGAGGACCCACGGGGCGCCGCCGAACGTGTCCGTCTCGAGCGCGTCGCAGCCGACGGCGAGGAACGCGTCGTGGACCTCACTGATGAGCTCGGGGCGGGTGCGCACGAGGACCTCGTTGCAGCCATCGAGGCACGCGAAGTCCTCGGCGGTGAGGTCGAGCGCCTGGATCGAGGTGCCCATCGCGCCGTCGACGACGAGCACCCGCCGGTCAAGCTCTCGGAGGAGATCGCTCATCATCGCAACCTTAGCCGCTGCGACCGTCCGGCTGGCTTCGCCGTGCTGCCGGATCGTCAACGGATGCGTCGGCGCTCGAGGTGGCGGCATCGACCACCTCATCCGGATGAGAAGGCAGCCGGCAGGCCCCGGCGCGGCTGCGGCGCGCGCGTGGGAGAGCCCGTAGCGGCAGAACGCCCCTTTTCCGCCTGGCGTCCTTCCGTCATGCTGGGTGCACCAGCCGTGCGAGGAGGCAACGCATGAGCGTGACGTCGGAGGACGACGGGCTGTCGGTCGTCGAGGGTTTCCCGCGCGGTGACAACGACGCCGACGAAGCCCCCGAGGAGGACGCGCCGCCACCTGTGGAGCTCGACGGCGACGCCGACCTCGAGACGCTGCGCGACGAGTTCGTCGAACGGTTCAACGGCCGCGACCTCGACGCGCTCCTCGCGCTCGTGTCCGAGGAGGTCGAGACCCCTGACCTGCCCGGCGACGGCGCGCCGGTGTTCACCGAGGAGGTCGAGGCGATCTGGGAGCGTTCGCCCGGCGCCATGCTCACCCGGGCGTTCCTCGACGGCGTCCCGTGCGCCGTCGCGTGGCTGCCCGACGAGGACGGGTGCTGGTCGCGGGCCGCGCTCGTGTGCTTCGCCGCCGAGGACGGGCTCCTGTCGCTGGTCGCCCTGCCCGACGACGCGGACGCGCTCGACCGGGCGGAGGCCGACGATCCCACGGGCGAGGAGATCGAGGAGTGGTCGGACTGGGGGGAGTGGGACCGCGGCGAGGAGACCCGTCCCCGCCCCCGCGACCGCGCACGCCCCTGACCGCATGCTCGCCTTGCGCTGGGCCGGGGCTCCGCGCGAGGCGGGCTGGCACAACTCTCCCGCGCGGGCGCGGGAGTCCCGGCGGGGTGCTGGGCTCAGGCCGTCGTTCTGGCCCGGTGGGGATGGGTCGCTCCCGCCCGGCACGGATGCCGAGGACCATGGTCCGCAGCATCTCGGGGCGAGCCACGTCCTTGGCGGTCACCTCGTGGACGACGTAGCCCAGGGCCTCGATCTCCCTCGTGCGCCCGTGGTCGCCGGCGCGCTGATGCGGGCGGCCATGGGCGACGTCTCCGAGATACTCGAGGAGGAGCGAACCGGCCCGGCGATCGGCACGGGCCCGGACCAGGCCCGGTGCTCACGGAACCACGGGTCGGCGACGACGGGAAACGGCACGTTGCGCACGGTGCGCCCGGGCGGCTGTTCCCGCGGCACCCTCCGCCGGACACCCGGTAGGTCCCCACGAGGGGCACGCCCCGGAACCGAACGACCTCGAGGATCCCACGCCGGACCCATCCCTCGACCGTTCCCTCGCTGCAGCCGAGGTCACGGACGAGCTCAGGCCGGGTGACGACGCCGGCCTGCCGCTGGAGCCGTCTGCGCACGTGAGCGGGGAGCATGGACCGAGCGTGGCAGAACACCCGCCCCGAGGGCGCGGGCGGGAGATCCCACGCCTGTGGACATCGGCTCGCGTGGCCGCCGCCTCACCGGCCACGCGCGATTCCCCGCGCCGGCGCAGGAAAGCTGCCTGTGCGGCCGCCTGTGCGGGCGAGGGTGCGGGCCGGGAGGAGGATTTTCCGCGCGGGCGCGGGAAGCTGGGTCAGCGGCGCGGGCGGCGGTGGTCGCGGGAGAGCTTCACGCGCGCGTCGACCGCCGCGACGCCCCGGCGGCGCACGAAGACGGGGTTGAGGTCGAGCTCGTCCACCTCCGGGACCTCCTCGACCATGGCCGACACGCGGAAGAGCAGCGCTTCCAGGGCCGCCACGTCGACGGGCTCGGCGCCCCGGTACCCCGTGAGCAGCGGATAGCCGCGCAGGCCCGTCAACATCTCCTCGACGTCGACGTCGGTGAGCGGGTGGATGCGGACGCTCACGTCGCGGAGCAGCTCGACGAGCGTGCCGCCCATGCCGACCATGAGGATCGGCCCGAACGTGCGGTCGTGGCTCACGCCCACGACCATCTCGACGCCTGGCGACCCCCGGTCGCCCCCGCCGACCATCTCCTGCACGAGGAAGCCCTTCTCGGCGACGTCGGCGTGCCCTGCCCCGACGAGGGCCCGCGTGATGTCTGCGACCGCCTCAGCGGCCTCGTCGGCACTCGCGAGCCCGAGCCGGACCCCGCCGAGCTCGGTCTTGTGGACCGGGGCCGCGACCTTCACCGCGACGGGACCGTCGATGGCGCGCTGGGCCTCGGCCGCCGCCTCCGGTGTGCGCACGACCCGAGCCCTCGCCGTCGGGATCCCGAACGCCGCGAGGAGGCGCTCCGCCTGCGCCGCGTCCAGCCACGCCTCCGCCCGGTCGCCGGCGAGCGCCTCGGCCACCACGGCGCGCGCGGCGGCGACGTCGGCGTCGGCGACGCTGACGACGTTGCCGAGGGGACGCGCGCGCCAGCGGCCGTAGCGCGCCACCCGGCCGAGCGCCTGGGCGGCGCCCTCGGGGAAGGCGAAGGAGGGGATGGAGGCCTCCGCGAGCTCGGGCGGCACGCCGGCCTCGCTCATGAAGACCGACACGACCGGCACGTTGTCGGGCAGCGCCGCCGCGGCCGCGGCCATCTCGCGCGCGACGTCCTCCGGGCGGGTGACGACGGGGGGGATGAAGATGACGAGCAGGCTGTCCACGCGCGGGTCGTCGGCGAGCACGCGCATCGCCCGCCCGTAGTTGGCGGCCGACGCGGACGCGATCATGTCGACGGGGTTGCGGATTCCGGCCTCGCGTGGGAGGAACTCGGCGAGGCGGCTCACGGTCTCCGGCGCGAGCTCGGGGACCTCGAGGCCGTTGGACTCGCACGCGTCCGCGGCGAGGATCCCCGGGCCGCCGCCGTTCGTGAGGATCGCCACCCGGTCACCCGCCGGAACCGGCTGGGTGGCGAGCAGCGTCGCGACGCCGAACAGCTCCTCGAGGCTGTCGGTGCGGATGACGCCGGCCTGGCGGAACAGCGCCTCGACGGCGACGTCGCCGGCGGCGAGCGCCCCGGTGTGGCTCGACGCGGCGCGCTCGCCGGCCACCGTCCGGCCCGACTTGACCGCGACGATCGGCTTGCGGCGCGCGATGCGCCGGGCGATGCGCCCGAACCTGCGCGGGTTCCCGAACGACTCGAGGTAGAGCAGGATGACGTCGGTGTCGGGGTCGCTCTCCCAGTGCTGGAGGAGGTCGTTGCCGGACAGGTCCGCCTTGTTGCCGACGCTGGCGAAGCTCGACAGGCCGAGGCCGAGGCGCTCGGCGGCGGCGAGGATTGCCAGCCCGAGCGCCCCCGACTGGCTGGAGAAGGCCACCCGCCCGGGCGGGGGGAACACCTGCGAGAACGTCGCGTTCATGCGCACGTCGGCGTTCGCGTTCAGCACGCCCATGCAGTTCGGCCCGACGATGCGGATGCCGTGGCCGCGCACGACGGCCATGAGGGAGCGCTCCCGATCGGCGCCCTCGGGACCGGCCTCGTTGAAGCCAGCCGAGATGACGACCGCCGCGCGGGACCCGAGCTCGGCGGCCTCCTGCACGACGCCCTCGACGAGCGGGGCGGGCACGCAGACGATGACGAGCTCGGGCACGGTCGGGCAGGCCGACAGCGACGGGTAGGCCGCCACCGACTGGACCACCGGCGCCGCGGGGTTGACGGGGTAGACAGCCCCGGCGAAGCCACCGTGGAGGAGGTTGGCGAAGACGAGGCCGCCGATGCTGCGGCGGTCGCGGCTCGCGCCCGCGACGGCGATCGACCGGGGGGCGAAGACGGCGGACAGTGCCGCGACCGCCGCCCGGCGGTCCTGCTCGTCGCCGGTGGCGAGGAACTCCTCGGTCGGGGTGGAGGGGAAGCTCGTGTGGACGACCGTGCCGGCGCCGGCGAGCACCGGGGCGAACCCCGCGTCGCGCAGCATCCGCAGCATCGAGCGGTTCTCGGCGAGGACCTCGCCGACGAAGCCCTTCACGCCGAGGTCCTGGGCCGGCCCGACGAGCGCCCGCACGAGCACGGTGCCGACGCCGCGTCCCTGCTCGGCGTCTTCGACGAGCACCGCGAACTCCGCCGTGGTCGGGTCGTCCTCGAGGCGGTCGAAACGGCTCACGCCGATGATCCGCCCGCCCGTCTCGGCCACGAGCGCGAAGCGCCGGTCGTAGTCGACGTCGGTGAAGAAGCGCATCTGCTCGGGCGTCATGCCGCGGGGGACGAAGAACCGCATCCGTATGGTCTCCGGCGACAGGCGTTGCCACATCGCGAGCATGCGGTCGGTGTCGTCGGGCCGGATGGGGCGCACCCGGACGGTGCGCCCGTCGCGCAGCACCGCGTCGTGGGTGTAGCGGTCGAGGTCGGTGAGCGTCATGGTCCCAGCCCTTCCCGGCCGGGGGTGGGATCACCCGCCGGGCGTCGTGTCGGCGTCGCGCACGTCCTTCCACCGGGGGCGGGGCAGGTGCGTTACCTCGTCGACGAGCGCGTAGCCCCCGCCCGACAGCCGGCCGACGGGCTCGAGCAGCTCGGGGGCGACCCGCCCGTCCCGCCAGATCCCGTCGGCCACGTGGACGTGCAGCACGTCGCCGAAGACCATGTTGCCGTTGCCCATCGACAGGACCTCGCGCATGCGGCACTCGAGGGAGGCCCTCGCCGCGGCGACCCGGGGCGGGGCGACCGTTGCGGACGGGGCCGGCTCGAGGCCCGCCCACGCGAACTCGTCCTCGCCGGGCGGGAAGTCCGCCGCCGTCGCGTTCATCACCTCGAGGAGGTCACGGCTCACGACGTTGACGACGAACTCGCCCGTCGCCCGCACGTTGCGCAGCGTGTCCTTCACCCCCGTCGAGGTGAAGTGCACGATCGGCGGGTACGACGAGATCATGTTGAAGTAGCTGTGGGGGGCGAGGTTGCGGGTGCCGGCCTCCGACAGCGTCGACACCCACGCGATGGGTCGTGGCACGACGAGGCTCGTGAGCAGGAAGTAGCACTCGCGCGGGGCAAGCTCGTGGGGGTCGAAGTCGGGCATGCCCGGGCAGTCTATGCCCGCCCCGGCCGCGAACCGCCCGTAGGGGGCGGAGGCGGTGCGCGGTCGTCCGCGCCGCGTGACGATTGCCTGCAACCTTCCGCGCCCGTGCGGCGTCCGCCATCTGTAGCATCGAACTGCTCAACGACCGGGCGGATTGCGGGGACGCATGGCGGAGAGGACCGCGGGGGCGGACGAGGCGCACGCCGGCGCCCCCCCCGGCAGCGGCTGGATGGCATGCGCCACCGTCGTGGGCATCGCCGTCCTCGTCACCGCGGGCGTGGTGGCCTGGGCGCGCCTCGGAAGCGGGCCGACGACCCGGGGTGCCGCCGAGCTCTCGCCGCTCGAGGAGCAGGTGCCCACCGAGCTCGCCGGCGGGGTCGAGCTCGGCGACGTGCCCGACGCGGTCGCCGACGCCTTCGACGCCCCGGTCGTCGGGGCGCGGCTCCTCGACGAGGCGCCGCCCGGCGCCACCTGTGACTTCCTGCACCACGACTTCGACGAAGAGCCGGAGCTCGAGTCGGTCCTCGTCACCCCCGAGCTCATGCGCGTGTCGATGATCGGCACCTCGTCGATATGGGAGCCGGAACGCGCCCCGACCCGCATGCGCGCGACGTGCACGGTGCGCTGGGAGGGCGGCGCGTGGATCGGCGACGGCGGCGGGCTGAGCCCCGCCGACGAGCAGATGAGCGGGCTGAGTGGATCAAGCTGCTGCGACGCCCGGGGCCTCGGGACGGCGGAGGCGCTGGTCGTGGCTCCCGACGGCGCCGCCTGGGCGGTGCAGGAGCGCGGCGGCTACCACCTCGCCTATCCGGTCGCGGACTCCGGCCTGGTGCCGGTCAGCTGGCGCTTCCGGCCCACGCGCGGCGCCTTCGGCGGCTTCGGTGGCGACATGGCGAGCGCGACGAGGGTGGCCTTCGTCGACGGGAAGGGCGAGGTGATCGGTGAGATCACGCTCCGCTCCTGACCGCACGCGCCTGCCGAGGCTCGTCCTTGCTGGGCTCACCCCCGCGGCGCTCGCTCTCGCGCTGCTCCTCTCCACGGCCTCGGGGACGCTCGCCGGTCAGCCCGACGCCGGGGCAGCGCTCGGCATCGAGGTGGAGGTCGGCTTTGCGGGCCGCCTCGGGCAGGCGAACCGGGTGCCGGTCACCGTCACCGTGCAGCCGGGCCGGTTCGTCTCGGGCACCCTTGCGGTGGAGTCGCGCACCGGCGGGGGCGGCGGGGTGCGCGAGGAGCGCGACATCGAGGTCGCCGTCGGCTCCCGCAACGCCTACCGGTTCGTGCTGCCGCGCGGCGCCGTCGTCGCCACGCTCGACGAGGGTGCCGGCGACCCCGTGTCGGTGCGCGCGCCGCTGCCCCGAGACGACGGCGGCGACTTCCTCGCCGGGGTGCTCGGCACCGTCCCGCCGGGCCCGCCGCCCCTGCGGTCCGAGCCGCTCGCCACGAGCGGCAGCTGGGTCGGGGTGGACCCGGAGTGGGCGGAGCTCGGACCCGGCGCGCTCCAGCCGCTGAGCGGCCTCGTGGCCGGCGGCCGCGCGCTCGCCGCGCTGTCGGAGGGCGGTCTGCGCAACGTCGCGGCGGCGGTGGCGGCCGGCATGGACCTCGTCGTCGTCGAGCCGGTGCCGGCGGGTCTCGACCTGCCGTGGGGCGAGGTCGCGTCCTGGACGCTTCCGGCCGCCGAGGTCACCGAGGAGGCGGGCGACGGTGAGGTCGCCGCGACGGTCGTGCCGGCGGGCCGGGGACGCGTCGCCACCACCACGGCGGTCCTGGGCGAGGGCGTCCTCGGGCGCTCACCGGCGCTGTGGTCGGCGCTCATCGAGCCCCGCCCGGGTGGCGACGACCGGCTCGACGGGGGCATGCCGGGCACGCTCTCGGCGGTGCTCGGGGGCGTGACGTCGGGCGTGCCGACCCTGCCGTGGCTGGCGGTGTTCCTCGTCGCCTACATCGTCGTGGTCGGGCCCGTCAACGGGGTCGTGCTGTCGCGGTTCGGCCGGCGGGAGCTCGCCTGGGTGACCGTGCCCGCGGTCACGGCGGTGTTCACCGCCGGCGGGTGGCTCGGCGCCACGGGCAGCCAGCCGCCGGTGGGCTACGCGGGGGCCGCCACCGCGTGGGTCGACGGGTCCGCCACCGAGACCGTGGTCGCCATCGCCCGCGCCCCGACCGCCGGTGAGCGGCGGCTGACCCTCCCCGGCGACGAGTGGGAGGTCGAGCCGGAGGGGGCCGGTGAGCCCGCCGCCCTGCGGCGTGCGGGGTCCCTGCGGCTCGCTTTGGACCTGCCGGCGCTGCAGCCCGGGGGCCTCGTCGCCCGCCGTCCCGTCGACGACCCCGCGCCGCTGCAGGTGGAGGCGGCAGGCGGCCCCGAGGGGGTGCGCGTGACCGTGACCAACGTCGCCGCCGAGGCCCTCTCCGACGTCGCCGTGCGCGCCGCGACGTCCTCGAGGCGCATCGGCGCGCTGCGGCCCGGGGAGGCGCGCACCGTCACCCTGGAGGGCGAGCACCTGCCGGTCGACGACTGGGGGGCAGGGCCGGGTTCGATGGGGATGCACGGAGGAACCGCCGTCGAGGGGCCCCGAGCCCTCGAACCGGCGGTCGGCCAGCTCGACGGGAATCCCGGGCTCGTCTGGGCGGTCGGGACCGTGGAGACGAGCGACACCGGCGCGGAGGTGGAGGGTCGCCGGCCACTCGACCTCGGGCGGTTCGTCGCCGTCGGGGTCCGCGCCGCCGGCACACCCCGGGCGCACACGGTGGACCGCGCGCTCGTCCAGACGGCCGCCGACGCGTTCCGGCCGGCGCCGCTCCTCGTGGAGGGCGGAGGGCCGGTCGTCCTGCGCTACCGGGTCCCGCCCTCGGGGATCGGCGCGCCGCTGCGCGCCCTCGTCGACCGCCAGGTGCTCACCCCGCACGGCGACACGCCGGAGCTGTGGCTGTGGGAGCGCACCGAGCGGCAGTGGCGCCCGCTCGACGACGCGTTGCCGGGCGGCACCGGCGGACCCGACGGGTACGTGAGCCCGCTCGGGGAGGTCTACGTCCGCGTCACCGGGCCGCTGTTCCCCCTGCGCTTCTCCGGGATGGGCCTTACGGTGGAGGACGGACCGTGACAGCCGCGGCCGCGCCGGTGGCCAACGGGCAGGCCGCGATCCGCATCCGGGGGCTGACGAAGCACTACGGCAGCGTCCACGCCGTGAACCGGCTCGACCTCGACGTGCCGCCGGGCGCGGTCTTCGGCCTCATCGGGCCGAACGGGGCGGGCAAGACGACGACGATGCTCGCGCTCGCGACGCTGCTGACCCCCGACGAGGGGACCCTCGCCGTCTTCGGCCGCGACCCCGTCACCGAGCCGGGCGCGGTGCGCCGGCTCGTCGGCTACATGCCTGACTTCTTCGGGGTCTACGAGGGGCTCACCTGTGCCGAGTACCTCGACTTCTTCGCGGCGGCGTTCCGCCTGCCGGCTGCCCTGCGCCGCAGGCGAATCGACGACCTGCTCGAGCTCACCGACCTCGGGCACAAGCGGCACACCGACGTGTCGGGGCTGTCCCGGGGCATGCAGCAGCGCCTCGGCCTGGCCCGCACGCTCGTCCACGACCCGGCGCTGCTCATCCTCGACGAGCCGGCATCCGGCCTCGACCCGCGGGCGCGCCTGGACGTGCGCGAGATCCTGCGCGAGCTGGGCCGTCAGGGCAAGACGGTGCTCATCAGCTCGCACATCCTGTCCGAGCTCGGCGAGATGTGCGACCGGATCGGCATCATGCAGGGCGGGACCATGCTCGCGCAGGGAACACCCGACGACCTCCGGCGCGCGTCGCGGGCGGGCACGACCCTGGCCGCGCGCGTGCTCGGCGGCTCCGAGGCGCTCGAGCGGGCGGCACGGCTTGCCGTCGAGGGAGGAGCGGCGTCCGCGGCGGTGGACGCCGGGCTCGTGCGCATCGAGGTCCCGGGAGGCGACGAGGCCGCCGCCGCCGTGCTCGCGGCCCTCGTCGGCGGGGGGCTTGCCGTGGCCGAGTTCAGCGACCAGCGGGGCAGCCTCGAGCGGCTGTTCCTGTCGGTGACCGAGGGGGTGAGCACATCGCCACGCGACGAGGACTGACGCGCCGGCTCGGACCGGTCAACCCGGTGCTCCAGCGCGAGCTCACCGAGCGTTGGCGCTCCACCCGCGCCACCGCAACCCTGACCGCGTATCTCGCGCTGCTGAGCCTCCTGCTGTACCTGCTCTACCGGGCGGGGGCCTCGGTGCTCGCCGCGGAGCTCGGGCCGTTCGACCCCGGCGCGGCGGCCGGTCCGCTCCTCGGCCGATTCCTGCTCGAGAGCCTGCTCATGCTCGTCCTCCTGCTCGTGCTGTTCGTCGCGCCCGGCTACGCCGCCGCACAGCTGTCGGGGGAGCGCGAGCGGCGCACGCTGCCGCTGTTGCAGGCGACCCTCCTGCGCCCGCGCCAGATCGTGCTCGGCAAGCTCGGCGCCGCGGTGGCGTGGATCATGGTCCTCATCGTCGCGGCGCTGCCGCTGGGGGCGACGGCGTTCTTCCTCGGCGGCGTCACCGTCGGCGAGCTGCTCCGCGGGATCGGCTTCATCGCCGCGATCGGCCTCTGCGTCGCGGCGATCGCGCTCGGAATCTCCTCGCTCACCCGGCGCACGACGGCCTCGGTCGTGCTGACCTACGCGACCGTGCTCGCCCTCACCGGCGGCACCCTGTTCCTCTCGGGCGTCGAGCTCGTCATCCGGTCCGCGACCGGGCGGGCGATGGTCGTGCCGGCGGCCCTGCACGCCAACCCCTTCGTCGGCCTCGCCGACGCGGTCGTCGGTCGCGACCGGCTCGGCTTCGGCATGGGGCGGCTGCCGTTGCCGCTCACCGGGATAGCCTCCGCCCTGCCGAGCCGGCCCGACCCCTGGATGAACGACCCCCTCGCCGAGCGGGGGATGGCGATCGAGGAGCCCGTCCGGATGATCGGCGAGCCGCTGCCCGTGCCCCCCCCGCCGCCGCTCGACCCCGCGGCGCCCTACGTCGACCCGGCGCTGCCTCCCCCCGGTCCGGGCGTCGTCGTTGACCCCGACCCTCGCGCCGCCCGGCCGGAGGCGGAGCGCAGCATGTGGCAGTGGGTGCTCGGCGTGCACGGCGCCCTCGCGCTCGCCGGCCTGACGGTCGCGAGCCGGCGGCTGCGCACGGGCGAGACGCGGCCTCGCCTGCGGGCGCCCCGGCGGGGGGACGCCGACGCCGGTCTCGAGGGGGCCCCACGGTGACCCCGAACCTTGACCGGCTCGTCGCGCGAGCCCGACGGCGCATGCGGGTCAACCGCGGGCTGGCGGCGGGCGGAGTCGCCGCGGTCGTGGCGGCGGGCGTCGCCCTCGTGTGGACGGTCGTGGGCCGCGCGGTGACCCTGCCCCTGCGTCCCCCGGCGCTCGGAGCGCTGCTGCTGGCCGCCACGGTCGCCGCGGGGACGGCCGCGGCGGCCGTGCGCATCCCGGAGCGCTGGGCGGCCCGGGCCGCCGACCTCTGGCTCGGCACCGCCGACGCCTTCGCGACGGCGGTCGAGTTCCGCGGGCGCGGCGAGCTGCGCCTCGCGGCGCTGCAGGCGGCGCGGGCGGAGGAGGCAGCCGCCGGCATCCGCGCGTTCCCGCAGGGGCCCCGGGTGCCCGTCCGCCTGCTCGGGGTGGCGGCGCTGCTCGGCCTCGCCGCGTTCGGGATCCACACGGTGCCGAACCCGCAGGACGAGGCGCGAGCCCGCCAGGACGCCCGCGAGGCGCTCGCCGAGGCCGAGGCGGAGCGGCTGCGCGACGTCGCCGGCGAGCTGCGTGAGCAGCCCGCACCCGCCGGAGAGCTCGCCGCGCGGCTCGAGGCCCTCGCCGACGCCCTCGAGGACGCTGCGCTCGACGACGCCCTCGCGCAGCTCGGCGACGAACGCTCCGAGCTCGCCGGCCGGCTCGACCGCGACGTCGCCGCGCAGCGGACGGCCCTCGCCGGGCTCGCGCGCGAGCTCGACCGGCACCCCCTCGCGGCCGGCGACACGCCGAGCGAGCAGCTCGACGCGCTCGCCCGGGCGCTCGAGGAGGGTGCGCTGACCGACGAGCAGCTCGCCGACCTCGCCGCCCGCCTGTCCGAGCTCGCGGGGGCCCTGCCCGGGGCCCCCGACGTGGCCGGCGCGCTCGACGCGGCCGCCGGGGCGGGGGCAGCCGGCGACCCCGCGGGAGCAGCGTCGGCGCTCAGCGGCGCCGCCGGTGCCGCCGAGGCCGGCAGGGCGCACGTCGCCGCCCAGGACCGCCTCGCCCGTGCGGAGGCGGCGCTGGCCGAAGCCGAGGCTCGCCTGCGCGGCGGCGAGCAGGGGGGTGGGGGCGGTGAGAGCGGCGAGGGCGCGGGCGACAGCGGGCAGGGCGACGGAGG
>DATLGH010000073.1 GCA_035540635.1 Egibacteraceae bacterium
GGTCAGGTGAGGGGCTCGGGCGACCGGTCGAGGTCGGTGGCGAGGTGGCCGGTGTCGTTGAACCGGCGGACGATCCAAGCACCCTGCCCGTCGCCGGCACGCGGATCGGCGCGCTCCCCCGAGCCGCGGCAGACGACGAGGTGGGTGATCGAGCCGTTGTCGGCCCCGATGAACGCGAAGGGCCGCCCGCCCGTTGCGAGGGCGACGACCATGCCGATCACCCCGCCGTGGGTGAACACCGCCACCCGCTCGTCGGGGTGGGCGGCGGCGATGCGGCCGATGCCGGCGCGGAGCCGGGCGGCCAGGGCCTCCATCGTCTCCGCGCCGGGGATGACGTCCCAGCGCTCCTCGGTGAACACCCGGCGGGCGATGGGGTGACCTTCGCGCACCCGTGCGCGGAACGTCGCGCCCTCCCACTCGCCGAGGTGCACCTCACGCAGGTCCGGCTCCACCCGTGGTTCCAACCCGAGGCGCGCCGCGAGCGGCGCCGCGGTCTGCGCCGTGCGGCGCAGCGGCGTCACGTAGATCGCTGCAAGCCGCTGGCCGGCGAGCCGCGCCGCGACCCGCTCGGCCTCGGTGTGCCCGCGCGGGTCGAGGGCCGGGTCGGCCTGACCGTCGACGAGGGGGAAGGGCGCGTCGAACGTCGCCGGCTGCGACTCGCCGTGGCGCACGAGCAGGATGTCGGCACCGCCGGGCGGCAGCGAGAACCGGTACTGGCGGTACTTCCGCGGGGCGGAGTCGGGTGGGGACTGCTGTGCCTGACGACCGTCGGCCGGCGAGGGGCGCTGCGGCCTCGGATCGGGCGAAGGCTCCCGCTCCTGGACGCGGTCGTCCGGCGACGGGCGGTGCGGGCTCGGGGCGCGGTCGGCGGCGGGCATGGGTGCACCGTACCCGCCCCCGCCCCGCCCGCCGCCGACGACAGCGCCTCCCCGGGCGGACCCCGTCGGGCTGGTAGGGTGCCCGCGCCTGCATGACCGCCCACACGCGACCGGACCCGCCCCGCCGCATCCTGGACGGGGTGTCGAGCCCGTCACCCACGAGCGTCGGCCCAGGACCGGCGCCGGCGGACGACGCCGCCCCTGAGGGGTGGCGCGCAGCGGTCGATCGGGAGCTCGCGGCGCTGTTCCCCTCGGAGGGGGTCGGGCGGTGGCGTCCCCTCGGGCTCGTCCTCGCTGCCGTGGCGACCGCCGCCGCCGCGCTCCTGCAGCTCGGCCGGCAGGCGGTCGTCGCCCCGTGGGAGGTCATGTGGGCCGAGGACGCCGCGCCCTACCTCACCGACGCGCGGGCGCTGCCCCTGCTCGAGTCGGTGCCGCGCACGTTCCACGACTACTTCCACGTCTACCCGCGGGTGGTCGCGGAGCTGTCGACGCTCTTCCATCCCGTGCGGGCCGCCGAGATCTTCGTGCTCGCCGCCGCCGCCACCGCGGGCGCCGTCGCCGTGACCGTGTACCGCGCCTCGTCCGGCCACGTCCGCGAGCCGCTGCTGCGCGCGCTGCTCGGCGCGCTCGTCGTGCTCTCGCCGGTCGCCGGCAACGAGCTCATGAACAACCTCGCCAACCTCCAGTGGTACTTCTGCCTCGCGGCGTTCTGGGTGCTGCTGTGGCGGCCGTCCACGGTGCTCGCGCGGGTGTGGCAGGTGTTCCTCCTCGCCGTGGCGGCGCTCAGCGCGCCGCTGACCGTCGTGTTCGTGCCGCTCGCGCTCCTGCGGGTGGTGGCGCGCAGGCGCCACCCCGCCGAGCTCGTCGCGCCGGTCGTGTTCCTCGCCGGCACGGCGCTGCAGCTGGTGAGCATGCTGCGGGCCACGCTCCCGGCCGGCCCGGCGTTCGACGCGGGGCTGGCCGTGCAGACCTACGCGCAGCGCGTCGCGCTCACCGCCCTCGTCGGCGACCGGCACGCCGGGCGTCTGTGGGAGGCGCACGGCTGGCTGTGGCCGGTCGTGGCCGTCCTCGTGCTCGGCGCGTTCGTGGCCTACGCCGCCGGGCGGTCCAAAGCCCGCACGCGCTGGCCCGCGCTCGCGGCCACGGTCACCTCGGTGGGGTTCCTCGTCGTCGCGGTGAGCGGGCGCGCCGGGTGGGACACCATCGTCTGGGATGCGGGGAGCCAGCACTTCCTCATGGGGCGCTACCTGCTCGTGCCGGTGGCGCTCGCGCAGGCGGTCGTCGTCCTCGCGCTCGACGACGCGCCGGAGCGTGTGGCGGACGGCACGTGGCGGCGGCTCGCGGCGGTCGTGGCGGGCCTGCTCGTCTTCGGCGCCGGGGCCGACTACACCGCGGTCAACCAGCGCAGCGACGGGCCCGAATGGCGCGCCGGGATCGCCGAGGCCGCCGAGGAGTGCCGGACGACCCCGGGGCTCGAGGCGGCGGAGGTCAAGGCCGCGCCCGTGCTCCTCGACTTCGCCGCGGCCATCCCGTGCGAGGACATCTGAGGGCAGGTGCGGGTTACGGCGCGCTGCGGCAGACACTGCGCGCCCGCTACCCCTGGCTGGCCGACACCGACCGGGGCCCGCAGGCGGTCGACGCGGGTGAGTGCGACCGCTGCGGCGCGGAGGCGCGGCTCGTGGCGACGTGCGGCCCGGTCGCGTGGGCGGCGCTCGGCCGCCGGTGCGCCCGCCGGCTCGCCGCCGGCGCCTGGTGCGACGGCCACGCCGACGAGGCCGCCGGCGCGCTCGCGTGGCTCGCGGCGCTGCCCGACGAGGCCGACGACGTCGCCCGGCTGTGGTGGGTCGCCACGGGGGAAGTCCGGCTCAGCCCCGCCCTCGCGGCCGCTGCGCGCCGCCTGTGTCTGCCCGCCGGGGACGGCTGAGGCACGCGCGGGCGGGCGAGCGGCCCGCGGCTACCATCGGGCGTCATGGTCGAGCCCATCCGGTCCGTGTGCGTCTTCTGCGCCTCGAGCGAGGCGGTGGCTCCCGGCTACCGCGCCGTGGCGGCCGAGCTCGGGCGGGCCATCGCCGCCGAGGGCTGGGAGCTCGTGTACGGCGGCGGCAGCATCGGGCTCATGGGCGAGGTGGCCCGCGCCGCGCTCACCGCCGGCGCGCACGTCACCGGCGTCATCCCTCACCGCCTCGCCGACCGGGAGATCGCCCTGCACGAGGTGAGCGAGCTCGTGCGCACCGACACCATGCGGGAGCGCAAGGCGGTGATGGACGAGCGCAGCGACGCGTTCGTGGTCCTGCCCGGGGGCATCGGCACCCTCGAGGAGCTCGTGGAGATGCTCACGTTGAAGCAGCTCGGGTACCACAACCGGGCGATCGTGGTGCTCGACACCCAGGGGTACTGGGACCCCCTCCTCGCGCAGATCGCGCGGATGGTCGCCGAGCGCTTCGTCTCACCCCACCTCGTCGACCTCTGGCAGGTACGCAGCACCGTCGCGGAGACCGTCGCCGCGCTCCGCGCCTACACGCCGCCGCCCTACCACCCGGGCGCGCCGGCCGAGCTCGAGGCCATCGAAGGTCCCCGCACCTGGTAGGGGGCCGTCCCGTGTCCCTTTCGCCGGAATGCCATTCGGGGGCCATCCGGCCGGGTAGCGTAAAGGCTTTGTGGGCTGTATCGCCAGGACAAGTACACCTGACCCTGAGGAGCGCCGACACTACCGTGAGGACTGGCACCACGATCGTCATCGCCGCGCTGCTCGTGGCGATCGTCGCGGCCCTCGTCGCCCAGCTGGCCCTGGCGACGTAGCCCGGACGAGCGAAGAGAGGTGAGGACGTCGAGCGAGCCGGCCGGCACGGTCGCGGCCTCCGCGGCGTCCCTGCCGTCCCCCGCGCCCGCCTCGGCGGCTGATCCCGACGTCGTCGAGCAGGTGCAGGCGGCCCAGGAAGGGTCCGCCCAGGCCTTCGCGCTGCTCTACGACCGCTACGTCGACCAGGTCTTCTCCTACGTCTACCACCGGGTCGGGCACCGCCAGACGGCCGAGGACCTCGTCGGGGATGTGTTCCTTCGCGCCCTGCGGCGCATCACCTCATTCAAGTGGCAGGGCGTGGACTTCGGCGCGTGGCTCATCACCATCGCCCGCAACCGCGTCCACGACCACTTCAAGAGCGCCCGGTTCCGCCTCGAGGCCACCGTCGAGGAGGTCTTCGACACGCCGGGCTCGAGCACGGCCGACGACCCGGAGGAGGCGGCGATCCACGGCGACCTCGCCCGGCAGGTTCACGAGGCGCTGTCGCAGCTCAAGGGCGAGCAGGCCGAGGTGCTCTACCTCCGCTTCATCCAGCACCTCAACGTCGCCGAAACCGGCGCAGTTATGGGCAAGTCCGACGGAGCGGTGAAGGCGCTGCAGTACCGGGCGCTGAAGTCGCTGGCGAAGCACGTCCCCCAGGAGCTCGGCAAGCTGTGACCCTGCCCGGTTTGGCAACTATGTGGAGGGGGTTGCGTAGCCTCCCCCTCCACGAGTCGTTAGATCGGGAGAGGAGACGATGACCCCGACTGACGTTGACGCCCTTGCGCGACTGCTCGACGGCGACCCCACCCTGAACGGGGAGGTCACCGAGGAGTCGCGCGCCCTCGGCCGGCTCGCCCACGTGCTCGCCACGGCCAAGCCGGTGCCGGCTCGGCCCGAGTTCAAAGCCGCCCTGCGGGCCAAGCTCGTCGACGCGGCGCGCGAGCAGGCGCGCGTCCCGGCCCTCACCCGGATGCGCACGGGCATCGGCGCGAGCACCGCACGCTGGCGCTACTCCACGCGCGCGGCGGCCGCCACCGGCGCGGCGGCGCTCGCGCTGTCGAGCGGTGGCCTGGCCGTGGCCGCCGACCGGGCGCTGCCGAGCGACGTGCTCTACCCGGCGAAGCTCGTCATCGAGGACGTCCGCATCGCCCTCGTCCGCGACGACGTCAGCCGCGGCGCGGCGCACCTCGCCCAGGCGAGCACCCGCATCAGCGAGGCGGAGGCCGCAGCAGGCGACGGCAACCAGGCGGGGGCCGCCGTCGCGCTGTTGAAGGCGGACGAGGCGCTGCGCACCGGGGCCGGCGAGCTCTTGCGCGCCTACACGCAGCGCGGGGACGCGAGCTCGGTGGAGCGGCTGGCGGACTTCACCGACCAGCAGCGGGCCCGCCTCGCCCGCCTCGACGACCTGCTCGCCGGCGAGGCCGCCGAAGCGGCCCGTATCCTCAGAGTCGCCTTCGAGCGCATCGAGGCGCGGATGATGTCGGTCGTGGGCGCCTGCGAGGGCTGCGAGGGCGCGACCCCCGAGCCGAGGCCGGGCGCCGACCTCGCCGACATCCCGCCTGCCCACGAGGCGTTCGAGGAGTGCCCCTGCGACCTCGGCCCGTCCGGCGGTGACGCCGGCACGGTGGACGCCGAGCCGCCCGGGCCGTCCCTGGACGGGGCGCCCGAGGCGCCGCCCGTCCAAGACATGCCGCCGGCCGCCACGGACACACCCTCGGTGCAACCGCCGGCCGAAGCGCCGACGGACGACCCCGGCGTGCCGCAGCCGGACCCCAACCACGAGCCTCCCCCCTTGACGGTGCCCGACCTGCCGAGCGTGGCCGAGCCGCGGCGGTCGAGCGACAGCGGCGTGGTCGACGCCATCGTGCGGGGCGTCCTCCACGTCCTCCTGCCCTAGCGGGTCGGTGAGTCCGAGCGGGCGACCCCGCCGGTGTCGGCGAGCCCGGGGATGCGGTGGGGCACCGAGTGCTCCCAGTCGGCCAGCAGCGCGCGGACCCCGGTCACGAAGGACAGCGGCTGGTCGAGGATGAGATGGTGGTGGGCCTGGGGGATCTCGACGAACGGCGCGGTACGCCCGAGCCGCTCGGACATGTAGTCGGTCACGTCGGCGTCGACGATCTCCGACAGCTCGCCGTGGAGGACCGCCATGCGGCAGCGCACCCGCGCGAGCAGGTCGCCGAAGTCCGCGGGTGAGGGGTCCTCGCGGGCGACGAACACCCGCGGGTCGAACTTCCACGTCCAGCCCTCGCGCGTGTGGCGCAGGCTGTGGCGGGCGACGTGGTCGACGACGTGGAGCGGCGGCGGCGGCTGCGGGGGCACGAGGTGGAAGTGCGCGAGCGCATCGTCGAGTGACGGGTAGACCTTCGGCTTGCGGAACATCCGCCCGCTGCGTCCCTCCTGGGACTCGGGGTCGGGCCGGCGCACCGGTGAGTCGACGATGATCCCACCGGCCAGGCGGTCCCCGTGGAGCGCCGCGGCGCCGATGACGACGAACCCGCCCATGGAGTGGCCGACGAGGACCGGCGGGTGCTCGATGCCGGCGTGCTCGGCGACCGCGAGCGCCTCCTCCGGCCAGACCTCGAGGCCGTACGTCTCGCGCCAGCCCGAGTCGCCGTGGCCCGACAGGTCGAAGGCGACGACGTGGTGGCGTCCGTCGCCGGCGAGGATCGGCGCGAGGTGGTCCCACCACCGGGCGTGGGCGGCGCCGCCGTGGATGAGCACGATGCCCGGGGCGCCCGGCCGGCCCCACGTGCGGTAGCGCACCGGGCAGCCGCGCACGGCGACCTCGGCGACGGCGACCTCGGCGGCCAGCGCCGCCGCGAACCACTCGGGCGCCCGCTCCTCCGTCACGAGAACAGCGACCGTCGGGCCGTGAGGTTGCGGTAGAGCATCTGCTGGATGGTGTCGCGCACGCGGTCGGTCAGCTCGAAGACGCACATCGGGTCGTCGGCGGCCTCGGGGCCGTAGCCGGCGGTGTCGATCGGCGGGCCGAAGTCGATCACCCACTTGCTCGGCAGCGGCACGATCCCGAGCGGCCCGAGCAGCGGGAACTGCGCGGTCACCGGGAAGTAGGGGAAGCCGAGCAGGCGCGCAAGCCAGCGGACGTTGCCGAGCATCGGGTAGATCTCCTCCGCACCGACGATGGCCACCGGGATGATCGGCACCTGGGCGCGCAGGGCCACCCCGACGAAGCCGCCACGGCCGAAGCGCTGGAGCTTGTAGCGGTCCCGGTAAAGCTTGCCGGCGCCCTTGAACCCCTCGGGCCACACGCCGACGAGCTCGCCGTCGGCGAGCAGCCGGCGCGCGTCCTCGCCGTGGGCCAGCGTGCTGCCCGTCTTGCGCGCCAGCGGTCCGGCGAACGGCAGGCGCAGGGCGAGGTCGGCTGCGAGCTCGCGCAGGTGACGGTGCGCGGGATGGTCGTCGTAGAGCGCCACCTTCGTCATGACCGCGTCGAACGGCAGCGTCCCCGAGTGGTTGGCCACCACGAGCGCCCCGCCCTCGGCGGGTACGTGCTCCATGCCGGTGGTGCGTACCCGCCAGTAGCGCTGGTAGAGCGGCCGGGCGAGCGGCAGGATCACCTGCTCGGTCAGCTCGCGGTCGAAGCCGAAGCGGTCGATCGGGTAGTCGCCCGTGATGCGCCGGCGCAGGAAGGCCAGGGCCGCCTCGACCGCACCGTCGACGTCGCCCCGCAACCCTCCCGCCGGTGGCGCCCGGTCGCCGGGGCTGTCCGGGCCGTCGGGGTCCTCGGCCGGCGAGTGGGCGTCGCGCGCGCCCCGGCGGCGCTGGGGGTCGAGGTCGATGACCTCGGCGTCGGGCCGGCCCGTCACCGGGGGCCCCCACTCGTGCGCGGCTCGACGGTCACGGCGTCGTCTCCTTCGCGGGGCGGGCGAGCAGCGCGTGCAGGCGACGCTCGACGCGGGCGACCCTGCCCGGGTCTAGGACCGGGGCGACCTCCCGGCGGGTGAGGAAGTCGACCAGCGCCTCGCGGGTGGTGTAGGCGGGCGCGTAGCCGAACCGCTCACGCAGCCGCGTGATGTCACCAACCCGGCCGTACATGAGCAGCGGCAGCTGCTCGGGGCCGAGATCGACCTGGGCGCGCCGGACGACGCTCGCGATGCCGTGGGCGAACGGCATGGTCACCGGCACCGGCACCCGTCCCGCGATGCGGACCGCCTGCGACAGGTACACGATGCCCGACCCGGCGACGTTGGTGGTCCCGTGGTGGTCGCCGTGCACCGCCCGCTCGAGCACGGCGACGGCGTCGTCCTCGTGGCAGAGCTGCAGCCGCGGGTCGTAGCCGAGCACCGTGGGGACCACCGGCAGGGCGAGGTAGCGGGTCAGCGGCGTGTCGACGCGCGGGCCGACGAGTTCCGCGAAGCGCAGGATGGTGAGGGTGACGTCCTCCCGGCGCCGCCCGAACGCGCGGGCGTAGGACTCGACCTCCACGGCATCCTTGCCGTAGCCGTCGGGATGGCCCGTATCAGGGGCAGCGCTCTCCTTGAACAGCGCCGGGTCGTTCGGGCTCGAGCCGTACACCGCGGTGGTCGACGTGACGACGACCTTGCGCAGCGCCGGCGCCCGCTGGGCGGCGCCGAGCAGCTGCATGGTCCCGATGATGTTGTGCTCCTTCATCCGGGCCCGCCCGCCGGCAGCCCGCGGTGTCGCGACGACGTGCAGGTGCACGATCGTGTCGACCTGCGTGGATTCGACGACCTTCGCGACGAGGGGGCTGCGCAGGTCGGCACGGATGAACTCGACGCCGTCAAGATCCTCGGGCGGCTCGCGCAGGTCGACGCCTGCGACGTAGCCGACGCCGTCGTCGGCGGCGAGGCGGGTGGCCAGCCGGCTGGCGAGCACGCCGGCGATGCCGGTGATGAGCACGCGGCGCCGACTGCGCTCGGCCACTGCCGCCTCCTCTAGGTGGGTGAGGGGCTCAAGCCTAGTGGGTGGCGATCACTGCCGGGCCAGGGACACGCGGGTCCCGCGCGTGGCGCCGAGCGCGGCGGCGGCGTCGCCGCCGTTCACGGCGAGCGCCACGCGGCCGAAGCTGTCGAGGAGGACGGCGAGCGCCCCCTCCGCCACGTCGGCGAAGGTGCGGGACACCGTCGCGACGGCCGACCGGCGCCCGACAGCGACCGCGACCCGGTCCCCGACCCGCAGACCCGCGGCCGCGAGATCGTCACCACTGACGTTCAGCGACGCGTTGCCGAAGCCGTCGACGAGCACGACGACGCCCTCGACCCGCCCCGCGTCGCGCCATGGAGCGGGCAGGTCGGGACGCACGAGACCGGCGGGGTCCCGGGGCGGCCCGAGCTCGTCGGGCGCCACACCGCATGCGAGGTGCGCCGCGGCGGGCGCGAACACGTCCCGGCCGTGGAACGTCGCGGACACCGGCTCCAGCCGGTAGGCGCCCCGGGTGAGCGCCCAGGCGGCGCGCGCCCCGCCGAGCCGCTCCGCCGCCGGTACGAGGAGCCCGTTGTCGGGCCCGACGAGCAGGTGATCACCGGCGGCGACCGCCACCGCCTCCCGCGTCGTGCCCACCCCGGGGTCGACGACGGCGAGGTGCACGCCGGGCGGCAGGTAGCCGGCGCAGTCGGCGAGGGTTAGCGCGCCGGCGACCACGTCGTGGCGCGGGATCCCGTGACAGAGGTCGATCAACCGGGCATGCGGGGCGATCCGCGCGACGACGGCGCGGCACACGCCGACGAAGGGGTCGCGCAGGCCGTAGTCGGACGTGAACGTGATGATGGCTCGGGCGGCAGGCATGACAGGCCACTATGCCAGGAGCGGACCCTACAATCGGGCTGGCATGGACTCCCGCTCGCTCGGACTGCTGATCGTGGCGCTCGGTGTGGGCGCGGTGATCGTCGGGCTGCTCGTGGCCTCCGGTGGCTTGTCGTGGTTCGGACGACTGCCGGGCGACATCCGCTACGAGACCGAGCGCACCCGCGTGTTCATCCCGATCACCTCGATGATCCTCGTCTCGGTCCTGCTCACGGTGGTCCTGTCGCTCATCGGCCGCTGGCGCTGATCCGCTCCCGCCTGCGGTGCCGCGGCGGAGCGGCCACAACCCTTTCACCCCCGATCGCCCTTGCGCATCCCCCGGTCGCGCCCCGGCGGCTGCGGGGACGCGTGGAGAATGCCCGCGACCCCAACGAGGACCGTGATGAAGGCGACGAGGAACCCTGTCCAACATTGTCCCCGCTCGATGCAGGTGGCGAAGGCGGTTGGGCGCCCGGTACTGGGCGCTGTGCGCGAGGATAACGGCTCGCAGTGTCGGCGGGCATCCGCAACTTGACGATCCTAAAGGCCCGGGAGCGCTCACGCGACCAGCGGCTAGCATCGCCCGATGCATGATGGAGCCCCTGGAGTGGGCACTCACCGTCTGCTCGAGGCAATCGGATACCGTGCGGGTCTGTTGCTCGACGGGGGCGGGCTGCCGGGGGACCAGGCGGCCTGTGGGTGAGCACCATTCTCGTCGTCCCTACATTCAACGAGCGAGCAACCGTCGAGCGGGTCGTATCAGGGGCGCTCGCAGCTGACCCGCGCATGCAGGTGCTCGTCGTCGACGACGGGTCACCGGACGGGACGGGGGAGCTCGTCGAGGCGCTGGCCCGGAAGGAGCGGCGCGTCGCGGTACTGCACCGGGACGGCAAGCAGGGTCTGGGCTCGGCCTACCGGACGGGGTTTGCCTGGGGTCTGGAGCGCGGGGCGGATGTGCTCTGCGAGATGGACGCTGACCTGTCGCATGACCCGGCGGACCTGCCGCGCCTGCTGGCCGCGCTCGACGAGGGTGCGGACGTCGCGATCGGGTCGCGCTACGTCCCCGGCGGCCGTGTGGAGGGCTGGCCGAGGAGGCGGCTGTGGCTGTCAACCGGGGCGAACCGGTACGTGCGGGCGGCCACCGGTCTGCCGGTGCGTGACGCCACGGCCGGCTTCCGCGCCTACCGGCGCGCGGTGGTGGAAGCCATCGATCTCGACACCGTGAAGTCGGAGGGCTACGCCTTCCAGATCGAGATGACCCTCCGTGCCTGGCGGGCGGGCTTCACCGTCGTCGAGGTGCCGATCACCTTCCGGGAGCGCACCGAGGGTGCGAGCAAGATCAGCCGGGCGATCATCCTCGAGGCGTTGTGGCGGGTGGCGGCATGGGGGTGGCAGAACCGCGTCGCGCAGCCCCTGCGCCGCCTCGGGAACCGCCGGCCCGTCGATCCCGAGCGGCGGTGACCGGACCGCCTGCTCGGTCAGGCGGTGCGGGAGGGTGCGCTCGGCAGGGGCGCGCTGCCGTCGAGCCAGCCCGCGGCCAGGCTGCGGTAGTAGGCGCTGGTGTCGAGCAGCTCGTCGTGGCTGCCGGCGGCGACGACCTCGCCGCGGTCGAGCACGATCACCCGGTCGGCGGCGCGGACCGTCGAGTAGCGGTGGGCGATGACGAGCAGGGCGCACTCGTCGGCGACC
Source organism: Egibacteraceae bacterium (assembly GCA_035540635.1). Taxonomy (NCBI): domain Bacteria; kingdom Bacillati; phylum Actinomycetota; class Nitriliruptoria; order Egibacterales; family Egibacteraceae; species Egibacteraceae bacterium. Next base: position 11,113 of record DATLGH010000073.1, read on the forward strand.
TGGTCGAGGGTGGCGGCAAGCGCCGCCTCGTTGACGGGGTCCAGCTGGGAGGTCGGCTCGTCGAGCAGCAGCAGGCCGGGGCGGCTGAGCAGCGAGCGGGCGATCGCCAGCCGCTGGCGCTCGCCGCCGGACAGCATCATGCCGTGCTCGCCGACGGGGGTGTCCAGGCCGCGTGGCAGCCGGTCGAGGACCTCGGTGAGGTTGGCGAGCGCCACGACCCGCTCGACCTTGCCCTCATCGGCGTCGGGGACCGTGTATAGGAGGTTGTCGCGCAGCGTGCCGTGCAGGATCGGGCAGTGCTGCTCGACGAAACCGATCCGCGCGCGGTGTTCGGCGCGGTCGATGTCCCGCACGTCGGTGCCGGCGAAGAGGATCTCGCCCCGGTCGGGGTCGTAGAAGCGCTCGGCGAGGGCGAAGATCGTGGACTTGCCCGCGCCGGACGGGCCGACGAGGGCGATGTGGCTGCGCTCGGGCACCGCGAAGGACACACCCCGCAGGACCGCCCGCCCCGGCTCGTAGCCGAACCACACGTCGCGGAACTCCAGTACGGGGGCGGCCCCGGGGTTCGGGCGGGCACCTGGCGGCAGGCCGGCTACCCGCACGGGACGCGACCGGGCGGCAAGGACGGCCGATGTTGCGCTGCCGGGCTCCGGCGGCAGGTCGAGGATCTCGTTGATGCGATGCAGCGCCCCGGTGCCCTGCTGGATCGCGCTCACGGCCATGAACAGCGCCCCGATCGGCACCGCGAGGTAGGTCATGTAGAGCAGAAAGGCGACGAGGTCGGCCACTGACGTGGCGCCGGTCGTCACCCGCATGCCGCCGACGAGCAGCACCGCGAGAAAGGATCCACTCACGGCGAGCTCGCTCGCCGGTCCGACGACCGCGTCGAGCTTCGCCAAGCGCACACCTTGCGCGTAGGCGGCACGCGCCCGCCCGCCGATGCGCTCCGTCTCCCGCTGCTCGGCCTGGCTGGCCCTGATGGTGCGGACGGCGCTGAGCGCGCGCTCGAGGTCGGCTGTCATCTCCCCGGTGGCCTGCTGGGTGCGCAGGGACGAGCTCCGAATTCCGCGCAGGACCGACAGCACGATCGTGCCGCCGACCACGATGAGCGTCGCGACGATGAGGAAGAGCGCCCAGTCCAGCCAGATCATGAAGGCGACGGCGCCGAGCACGCCGATGCCCCCGGCGACGACGTCGGTGAACCCCTCGGCGATGACCCGCCGGAGGGCGGCCGTGTCGGTCCCGGCCCGCGAGATGAGGTCGCCGATGCGGTAGCGGTCGTACGCGGGCATGTGCAACCGCAGGAGGTGACCGATGAGGTTGAGCCGCAGGCCGACGACGATGCCCTCGCTTGTGCGTGCGAGCAGGTAGCGCGTCGCGGCCTGGAGCAGGGCCTGGCCGGCGAACAGCACCACGAGCAGCCCGACGAGGCCCCAGAGGATCGGCCCCGTGCCGGCTGCGTCGATCAGCCGTTTTACGACGAGCGGCTGGACGAGGCTGAGCGCCGAGGCGGCCACCGTGAGCACCACGCCGGCGGCCACCCACCGTCCGTGGCCCCGGACGACGGTGAGGATGTCGCGCCAGCCGACGTCGTTCTCGACCGGCGTGACCGGCTCCGCCGTCACGGTCGCACCTTCAGCACGTTCGACGCCACGGCGAGCGTCCCTCCGCTAGGCCACGGTGAAGAAGGTGCGGAAGTAGTCGGCGGGGTAGTCCTCCCCCACCGGCGTTCCGTCGACCTCCACCCATGCGTGCGCACCGAAGGGCGGCAGACGGCGCGCACCGACGCACCAGGCGGGCCACTGGCCGCGGAGCCGGCAGAGCAGCACCGTCGCGAGCGATCGGGGCAGGCACCCCTGGGGACCCGCGCACGCGAGGCTCACCACCGTCACCGTGTCGCGCGCCGCCTTCGCCTCCTCCAACCTCGCGGGCCGGGCCCCGCGGCGGATCCACCCGAGCACCCTGCGGATCCGGTGCGGGGACTGGGTGGCGAGCAGGCGGGCCACACCCACGACCACGCGGGTGAGCAGCCGTCGCGGGAGCGGCACGGCGCGGGGATCGTAGAGGAGAGCCTCCTGCATGCTCACGGGCGTCCTCCTAGAGGGCGTCGGGTTGTCGGCGGCCTACTGCTCGATGAGCCCGGCGGAACGGAGGTTCTCCACGAGCTCCTCGACGTCGAGGCACGCGCTGTCGAGGTCGACCGCGTACTCCTCGACGAGCGCTCGGGCCGCCTGGTCGGCCGTGCCCCCCTCGAGCAGCACACGCAGGACCAGGGCACCGGTCGGGTTCAGGTTCCAGTACTGCCCGCGGCGCTCGTCGAGCAGCGCCGTGCCGTAGTCGACCTCCGCCGTCGAGATGCCGTCACGCAGCTTCAGTGGCATTGCTGTCTCCTCTTGCCGGCAGTGGCTTGTCTTCGAGGGCGCGCAGCCAAACCTCGCTGGCCACCGTCTGGTAGGGCGTGTCGAACTGCAGGCTAGGTCCGAGGGGGCGGCTCAACACCTCCCGCAGCGCCCCGGCGTCGACGAGGCCGAGCCGGGCTAGACGGGAGTCCTCCCAGAGCTCGAGCAGCCCGGCACGGTGCTCTCGTAGCCCGGCCTCCACCTCGTGCGAGCCCTCGTCCTTCGTCTGACGGGTGAGGCTCTCCGCCGGCACGATGCCGCGCATGGCCTCGATGATGAGCGGCTTGTACCGCCACGGCGTGACCCGGTCCTGTGGTCGAACCGCCAGGCCCGCCTCGACCACCCGGTCGTCGTAGTAGGGAGCAGCCAGGGAGAACCCCAGCCGGTCGGCAACCTGCGCGAGCTGGCGGACCATGCGTGACGTCGCCCGCATCGCTTCCAGCTCGACGTGCTGGCCCCGCCGGTCTGACAGCGGCTCGACGTTCTGCGCGGCCTCCCGGATGAGCTCGCGCACCGCCTCGACCGCGCCTGGTGTGGCCCACGGCGGCATGCGGGCGGGCCGGCCCCAGTCCATCGAGGGGATGTCGATGGCCGGGGCAGGCGCCGTGAGGTTGTCCGCGACGTCGCGCAGCCACGTGCGGTAGTCGCGGCGATCGGCGAGCTGGCGCAGCGCTTCCCGATACGACCACCGCCGCTGGACGGCGAACCCCCGGGCGTTGCGCAGCGCGATCCTCGGGTGGCTGCGGAACAGTCCGTGGAGGTGCGCAGGCGAGCCTGCGAGCAGCTCGTCGCCGCCGAAGCCGGTGAGATGCAGCCGAGAGCCCCGCTGCGCCGTCGGCCGTGCGATCGCCAGCCACCGGGTGAGGCAGACCGCCGCTGCGGAGGGCTCGTCGAGGACGTCGTCGGTGTGGAGCAGGCCGTCGTAGACCATCGGCAGGGCGTCCCCGGCGATGACGTGGTGCTCGACGGCTCCGAGGGCCGCAACGGTGCGTCGGGCCCAGGACACGTCCTGGCCGAGTGGGTCGCCGCCGTCGGCCGTGTACGCAACGATCGGGCCACCGCGCCGCGCGGCCAGGCAGCACAGCGCGGTCGAGTCGAGTCCGCCGAGGTCAGCGCTCACCAGGTCGCGCCCGGTGAGGCGTGCGTCGACCGCTGCCCACAGCGCCTCCCGCAGCGCGGCGGCGCCCTCCGCCAGCGGCAGCGCCGGCTCAGGAGGCGACCACCACCGCACCGGCCTGCCCGAGCCCTCGCCGTCGAGCAGGAGGTAGTCGGCGCCCATGAGCACGCTGACCCCGCGCCAGACGGGCTGACCCGCAAGCGGGTAGATCGCGGAGGAGTCCAGGAGATTGGCGGCAAGACGCCGCTCGTCGAAAGGCGCGTCGATGAGTCGGGCGAGAACGTCAGCCCGATCGGCGGCAACCGTTGTTCCCTCGACCCGCGCGTGGAACACCGGGCGCAGTCCCGTCACCGAGCCCTGCACCCGCACCCGCCCGTCGACCGACGCAAGAAGGTGGAAGCTGCCCGCGAGTGAGCTGGCGACGCGATCGAGCCCCGCAACGCTCGTGACACGCCCAGCTGTTGCGCCGAGTTGCTCGGCGGCGACCGCGTGCTGCCCGACCAACGCAATCTTCACCCGGCCGGCCTCGCCGACGACCAGGGTCTCGGGGTCCCAGCGGCCGAGCAGCCAGGGCCGACCGGATGGGTGGTTGACGACCTGCGCCGCCTGCGGACGGAGTGCCGTGGCCACCCGCGTGGCCGCTTCGCAATCAGGAAGCACAACGAACCAGGACCGAACTCCACGCAGCGAGAGGAACGTCGTCATCATGGCCTTCCCGATAACCCGCGCATCCTCGCAGAGGAGAAAACCGGGCGGCGAAAAGCAGCTACATCTATCTGCTTTTCACCACCCGGGGTGAGTCCTCTACTGACCGCGCAGGAACGTCGCCGCCCGCGGCGGTCAGGTCTGAAACGCGATCGTCAGAGGCTGAACCGAAGCGGAATGACGCGCTCGGGCCCCCGGTTCGTGCCCAGGCCCGTGATCTTGAAGGAGCCGGCAGGGGTCAGGGTAGGACGTTCGTAGGTGCGCATTTCTGCATCTCCCCTTCTGTCGGTGTCTCGGGTAACGGGGGAGGCTATCCCCCGTCCATGGGACCCTTTCTTTTCCGCAGGAGGACGGCCTAAACCCATGACAAATAGCAGGAATGGCCTCGAAAGAGGGACGTACCCGACTGCTTTTCATGGCCCAGCGGTTCGAAGGTGGGGGAAGAGGGCTGACTGATGCGTCCTCGCCCGCGGCGGACAAACCAGACGCTCACCAAGGAGCTTCACTGCCCATAGCCTCTTCAGGAGAACGGGTCGCGGACGGTGATGGGACCGGCCGCGAACAGTCGCAGCCGCTGCAGCGCCTGAAAGGCCGACAGGCCGCGGGCTTCCATCGTCCGCATGTGGGCGAGTGGGACAGCCCGAGGGACACATTGCTGCCTCCGGCGGTGCCAGGACCTTCAGTCCCGCAGGCAGGGCACGAACCAGACGTCACCGACCTGTTCGCCCACCGTGTAGTAGCCGCAGCCGCCGGCGGCGAAGGCCACCGCCTCCGCCTGCGGTTCCCGGGCGGCGGGCACCTCCCGCGACGGCCAGGACGGGAAGCTCGACAGGGGCGCGGACGGGTCCGGGGCGACGAACTCGACGACGTGGTCATAGGTGCGCAGCACGACACGCCCGTCGCGGTGATCCCCTCCGGTGACGACGACGCCGACAACCGTCGCGAGCAGCGGCACGAGCGGCTCGGGCAGGGGCACCTCACCGAGCGCGACGAGGACCCCGTCGGCGAAGCCGTCCGCGGCGAACAGGCGGGCCGCGCCGGAGCCGTCTGGGCCCGGCTCCTTCGTCACGACGTATGGCACCCCGGCCTCGTCGACGAGCAGGGCCTCGGCGTCGACGGGACCGTCGGGGTAGCGCACGCGGACGGCGTCCGGGCGAACCGGTCCCAGGGGCCCGGCGAGGTCGGGCTCGGGGAAGCGCAGGATGCCCACGTCGGCATGCGTTCCGAGGTTGTCGCCGATGTCGCCGACGTACACGCACGGGTCGGCGTTGCCGGGGCCGCACGGCCCGACGGCGAGCGCCTCGGTGTCGCGGCCGACGAAGCCGTCGAGCGGGATCGGCCGCAGGTCACTGCCGTCGGTGCGCATGGCCCAGACCTCGCGCGGGCGCTCGTCGTCGACGAGGTACAGCCAACCCGGGTTGCGGTGGCTGGCGGCGAGGCCGCTCGCCTCCGGGATCCGCTCGGCGTCGAACATCCCGGTGCGCCGCGGCGCCCCGTACCCGTGGTGCTCGGCGAACGCCGCGCGGCAGGCCGCGCTGGGGTTCGCCTGGAGCGCTGCCGCGTCGACACGACCCACGTCGAGGTGCGCGGTTGCGGTCGCGCCGTTGACCGTCGCCTGGATCTCCACCCGCTCGTCCTCGGCCACCGGCTGCGTCGGGAGGACGAACGCCGCTGCCGTCTTCCCCGGCTGGATCCGGACCTCCTCGGGGGCGTCGGCCGCGGCGGAGGTCGCCACCAGGGCGACGGGGAGGGGCCCGCGGCGTGGTGACCGGTCGACGGTGACGGTGCCCGCCGCCTCCGCGCAGCCGGCTACCGCCGTGGGGGTCAGCTCCAGGGCGACGACGCGCGGGCGCAGTGCGAGCGGTCCCACGCCGAGTGTGGCGGTGACGAGGAGCGCCCCGCAGAGCACCGCGAGGGCCAGTGTCGCGCGCAGGGCGAGGGGGGCGCCCCTCCTGCCACGTCGCCTCGCCACGTCCACCGTCGTCCCCTGCTGCTCAGCGACCCGCGCAAGGTCAGCGCGGTGACCCGCCAACGCGTCCGCCCGCGTCGTGGAGGTTTCCATGCCCGTATCCTCCGCCCAGACCGGCTGGCCCCCCGGCCCCCCGTATCGTCTCACTTGTACCACTCGCCGGGCCTCGGGTCGGGGCAAAGTTGCGGAGGAGGAGTCGTGGTGGCAATCGTCGCGCTCTGGGGCGACGACCATCCCGACCTCGGCCGGATCCGCGACGAGCGCCTCGACGAGCGGACGGCCCTCGCGCTCAGCCGCGGCCGGTTCCCGAAGCCCTACGCGCACGTCGACCCCAACGAGGATGCCGTCCTCGCCGCGTGCGGGTCAGGCGGCTGGCTGCTCGCGGTCGCCGACGGGCACTTCGGCTTCGATGCCGCGCGAGCGGCGCTGGGAGCCGTCGAGGCGCGCGGTGACGCGCTCGTCGGCGCTCCGCTGCGACGTCCCGAAATGGAGCTCCGGGAGCTCTGCGCCGCGGCGCAGGATGCGGTCGTGAAGGCCCTCGAGCACGCCGTGGAGCCTCGGACGGGCAGCCGGACGGCCCTGACGGTGGCACTGGCCACGGACGCGGACCTCCATGTCGTGACCTACGGCGACACGGTCTGCGTCCGCGCGCGGGGGGGACGGGGCAAGGTGGTCGGCCGGGGTCATGCCTTCCTCGGCCCCGGGACCGTCGTCCCGCCCGTCACGCGCGCGCGGCTGCGTCCGCGCGACCGGGTCGCCGTTGCGTCCGACGGGTTGACCGACTACCTCGGCCATGACTGGACGCATCGGATCGCCGGGGTGCTGTGCGGTTCCCACGACCCGCAGGTGGCGGCCCGCCACCTCGTCGAGCTCGCGGGGGCCGGCGGTGCCGGCGACAACGTCGCCGTCGCGGTCCGGCTCTCCTAGCCACCACCGCCCGCCGGGCGAATAGGCGCTCAGGGAGCCGCTGTGGGGAGTTCTTTCCGTATTTACCGTCCGGCGCTTCTGCTTTCCCACCGTTGTGCGTGCAGTATCGGGGCCACTCAACGAGGAGGACACGTATGGTCGCGACACCGGTGCGGCGCCGAAGGGAGGAGCCAACCTGGGAGCTCGTGCACAAGCGCAACTCGATCGAGCGGCTGAAGAAGGAGAAGTTCCCGCTCGACATCGTCGACGAGCTGCCGCAGCTCATCGCGATGGGCTACGAGGCGGTCCCCGAGGAGGACATCGTCCGCCTCAACTGGTGGGGGCTCACGCACGACAAACCGAAGATCGGCACCTTCATGGTGCGGATCAAGGTCCCCGGCGGGCTGCTCCAGCCCGCCCAGCTGCGTGGCGTCGGCGAGATCAGCCAAGGACTCGGACGTGACTACGGCGAGCTCACCACGCGGCAGGGTCTCCAGCTGCACTGGGTCCGCCTCGACCAGCTCCCCGAGCTCCTCGACGCCGTTCGGGGCACGGGACTGACGACGGTCGGCGGCGAGGGCGACACGGTGCGCAACATCACCGCCTGCCCCGTGGCGGGGATCGCCCGCGACGAGCTCTTCGACGTCCGGCCCGTCATCGAGGAGACCGCGCGCTTCTTCTACGGCAACCGGGAGTACTCGAACCTGCCCCGCAAGCACAAGTTCACGATCAGCGCGTGCCCGGGGCAGTGCAACGCCCCCGAGATCTCCGACGTCGCCCTTGTCGGTGTCGTGAAGGACGGCCGGGAGGGCTTCGCACTCCGCGTCGGCGGCGGCTTGTCGAACACCCCCCGGCTGTCGCGCGACCTGGGGGTCTTCGTGCCCGTGGCCGACACCGTCGAGGTCCTTCGCGCGGTGACCGACGCGTGGCAGTCCGACCCCCGCTACCGGGTGAGTCGCGCGAAGGCCCGGATCAAGTTCATGGTCGACCACGTGGGGCCGGAGGGCATGCGCAGTCTCGTCGAGGAGCGCCTCGGGCGTCGGCTGGAGGACCACACCGCGCCCCCGCCGGAGCCCGGCCACGACCACCTCGGCCTGCACGAACAGGGTGACGGGCGGGCCTACATCGGCCTGTCGGTCCCCATGGGCTGGATGAGCGGCCAGCAGATGATCGACGTCGCGGACGCGGTCGAGGGCGTCGGCGGGGACATCCGCCTCACCAGGCAGCAGAACTTCATCGTCGGGAACGTGCCCGCGCCCGAGGTCGGCGGTCTGCTCACGAAGCTGCACCGCATCGGCTTCCCCGCCACCCGCAACACCGTGTACGGCAACTCGATCGCGTGCACGAGCCACAAGTTCTGCAACTACTCGGTGGCGGAGACGAAGGGCAAGCTCGAGGAGGTCCTCGCGCTCCTCGACGAGCGGTTCGCGGCCGACGTCGGCGACCTGAAGATCTTCATGGACGGCTGCCCGCACTCCTGCGCGCACCACTGGGTCGGCGACATCGGGCTGCAGGGCACGACGACGACGCTGCCCGACAGCGGCCGACGGGTCGAGGCCTACGACATCACCCTGCGGGGCGGGCTCGGCGTGGGCGCCGCGATCGGCAAGCCTCTGCTGCGCCGGGTGCCGAGCGACGACCTGAACGACGTCCTCGTCCGGCTCGTCGGCGCCTGGCTGGCCGAGAAGACGAGCCGCAACGGGCACGGCGCCGGCTACACGTTCCGCGACTTCTGCGACGAGCGCACCGACGAGGAGCTCGCTGCCACGGCGTTCCCCGCGGCCGCGGCAGGCGACGCCGCCGACGATCGGCCGATCGTGCGCGTCCCCGGCACGCTCATCGAGCTGTCCGCCGGGGCCGACGAGGTGCCGGTGGCAGCCGGGAGCGTCGGCCAGGCGCTCGACGTGCTCGCGGTCGAGCATCCGAGCCTCGTCGCGTACCTGCGGCTGCCCGACGGGACCGTCAACCCCGTCGTCAACCTCTACATCGGCGAGGACGACATCCGCGCCCTCGGCGGCCTCGACGCCCCGCTGGAGCGCGGGCAGGAGCTCACGATCCTGCCCGCGCTGGCCGGCGGCTAGCGGCCGCCCGACAAAGCGACGTTTTCGATCTGCAAAGGATGGCGCTGTGCCCACTGACCTCATCGACCGCGTCGTGTTCGACGATCTGGAGGTCGGCGAGATCGCCGTCGACCTCGACGACGGCGAGCCGGAGGACGTCATCGAGTGGGCCCTGTCCACCTTCGGCGACCGCCTCGCGATCGTCACCGCGCTGCAGGTCGACGGGATGACGCTGCTCGACATGGCCTACCAGATGAAGCCCGACATCCGGGTCGTGACCGTCGACACGGGGCGTCTGCCCGCCGAGACGCTCGCGTTCGTCGACGAGGTCCGCGCGCACTACCCCAAGGCGAGCGTCGAGGTGCTCGAGCCCGACCCGGCCGAGCTCGAGGCGATGGTCGGCCGGCACGGCCCCGACCCGTTCCGCACGTCGGTGCCGCTGCGGCTCGTCTGCTGCCAGATCCGCAAGGTCCGCCCGATGCTGCGGGCCCTGGAGGGCCTCGACGCGTGGTTCACCGGCCTGCGCCGCGACCAGTGGGCGTCTCGGGCGGCGATCCGCAAGGTCGAGCTCGACCACGACCACGACGGCATCGTCAAGCTCAACCCGCTCGCCGACTGGGCCAAGGAAGAGGTGTGGGACTACGTCGCCGAGCGTGGCGTGCCGGTCCATCCCCTCTACGCGAAGGGCTACACGAGCATCGGCTGTGACCCGTGCACCCGTCCCGTCACCGACGGCGAGGATGACCGTGCCGGGCGCTGGTGGTGGGAGACGAACGCCCCGAAGGAGTGCGGGATGCACTGCCCCATCGAGACGGGCGGCTTCGAGCACGAGTTCCACGCGATCCTCGGCGAGGCCCATGGTGGCGGCGACGGGCACTGACCCCCCGGCCGGCGCGGTCACGCTCGACGACGACGAGCGCGAGCTCGTCACGCTCGAGCTGCGCACGCTCCTGCCGGCGCTGCGCGACGACCGCCAGGCCCGCTACGAGCGCCTGCGCGCCGCCGTCGACGCCGGCGTCGTGCCCGGCGAGCTGGCCGGCGAGCTGGCTTCCCTGTGCGAGCTCACCTTGCAGACCGCCCGCGCCCGCCAGCTCTACCGCGCCGAGGGCGAGAAGATCCTCACCGACCTCCTGCGCCGCACGCCGCGCGGCCGCGAGCTGGCCAAGCAGATCTCCGACGTCAACGCCGCGCTCAAGGCCCTCGAGGGCCACGCGGTGGACAGCATGAGCGTGCGGATGCGCACCATCGGGCACTTCACCGTGACCGTGGCCACCGAGGCGGTCACCCTCACCCTCGCCGTGCGCCCCGACACCATCAACGTCGAAAGCGTCGAGGTCGGCCAGGCCGAGTGAGAGCCGGCCCGCGCGCAGGATCGATGGCGGCAGGGCGCCTTCGGTGAGGACGAGCGGGTCCAGCTGCTCGAGGGGAAGCTCGTAACCGACGGCTACGCCTCGGTGGCCGTGCACGGCGCCGATGAAGCCCTCGACGCCTGTGGGGTGGCGCTCACGCTGCGCGACCTGCGCCACCGGTAGCTCGCCTCGCCGCGCTCAGGAGCGGTCCGCCGGTCAGCCGGCGGACGCGCCACCAGGCCGGACACCCGTCCGTGACCCTGTCCGCACGGACGGTGTCGCCGGTTCCTGGCCTCCTCCATCATCGGGGGAGGACGCGACCAGGGTTGTTGGCAGGCTTGCTGGCAGGGAGGGAACCGGCGGTGGGCGCAGCAGCGAAGCGGGCCAGCGGGGCCGGGCAGGAGCCGCAGCCGGAGCGCGATTCGGCCGCCCACGCTCGCCACGCGCGGCCCGGCGGCGCGGAGGAATGGCTCGTGCGCGAGGCCATCGCCGCCGACCTCCGCGCTCGGCGCATGCCGGGGCGGAGCATGCGACCGCAGCCACGTCAGGCCCCGGCCGAGGGGCACCGGGGGGCCGCGCCACCGGTGTAGCGTGACGGGCATGGGTTGCGGCGAGGCGACACGACGAGCACCCCGACGGTGCTGGGAGGCGGGTCGGATGCGCCGGCTCGCGGCCGTCGGCGTCGGAGGCCTTGCCGCCTGCGTCGCACTGCTCGCCGGCTGCGCTGCGCCTGGCGACGACCCTGACCGTGTCGTGGCCGCCGAGGACCGCCTCCCCGAGGCTGCCGGGGACCCCCTCCCCGAGGCTGCGGCGGGCGCACCCGCGCCCCCCGACGTCGAGTCCATCGGCTATCGCATCGACGCGCGCACGCCGCCGGAGGAGGCCGCGGAGTTCGCGGCGGTCGTCGGGGCGGTGCTGACCGACCCGCGTGGCTGGGCCCGGGCGGGGCTCCGGTTCGTCGAGACGCCCGACGCGCCGTACACGATCCTGCTCGCCGAGGGGCCGGAGGTCGACGCGGCCTGCCGCCCCTACGAGACCCGCGGGCGGTACTCCTGCCAGAACGGACCGGTGGTGGCCCTGAACGCCGACCGCTGGCGGTCCGCGACCCGGGAGTGGCCGGGGGACCTCGAGGGTTACCGCATCATGCTCGTCAACCACGAGGTCGGCCACCTGCTCCACCTCCACCACCCCGACCCGCAGTGCCCCGGGCCGGGTCTTCCCGCGCCGGTGATGGCGCAGCAGAGCACCACCCTCGACGGCTGTCTGCCCAACCCCTGGCCGCTGCAGTGGGAGATCGACCTCGCCACGCAGCGCCGCGAGCCGCTCGCTCCCCCCTACGACCACGATCCGTCCGACCACCGCCCGTCACCGCCGCCGGCGACCTGGTGACCTGAGCGGCCGGTCAGTCCTCAGCGAGCAGCGGCCAGCCTCCCGCGGCCTCCTCGAGCTCGGCGAGCGCCGCGTCGAGGCGGTCGATGGCGTCGTGGCGCGTGGCCGGGTAGCCGGTGTTCGTGACCTGCCCCTCCTCGCCGTCGAGGCGCCAGGCGTAGGTCACGGGGGCGGCGTCGTACGTGGCCGCGCCCTGGTCGCTCCCGCTGGCCGTCAAGCCGCTGCCGGTCACCGCCGCCCTGGCGCTCGCCACCTGCTCGCGGGTGAAGCGGCACAGCACCCAGCGGTCGTCGCCCTCGACGGCCTCCACGCGGCCGTCGTCGTAGTACACCTGCCGGCGGTCGATGCCCCGGTGGGCGTCGACGTAGCGCCAGGTGAGGAAGGCGCCGGGCGGTAGGAGCTCGTCGCTCACTCCAGGCTCCACGTCTTGCTCGTGACGCGGTTGAGGGCCTGGAGGAAGGGCACGTAATGGCCCGGCCGGACCTCGCTGCCCTGCGACATGATGCTCGGGCCGTTCTGCACGAGCAGCGCGTCGGCCGCCTCGTCCCCGAGGGTCGCGCGGATGTCGCCCGCGTGCGTCGGTTCGTCGCCGGCGAACTTCGGCACGGCGCCTGTCGGCGGGCGCTCGTCGACGTACTCGTCGCCGAGGCCGAACATGTGGCCGGCCTCGTGCGCGGCGACGTTCTGGGCGACCTCGCGTTCCTCCCCGACCGTGGCGGCCACGTCGACCCGGCGGAACTTCGGGTCGTCGCTGGCATTCGTCTCTCCGGTGCCGATCCCGATCGCCATCGACAGGCCGAGGTCGTCCATGAGGCGATCCTGGACGGCGGAGGCCCGGCGCATGCCGAGATCGCGGTTGTAGCGCTGCGAACCCGGCGACGTGGCCCGCCCGGTGACGCCGACGCTGATGTCGTCGACGGGCACGTCGAAGGGCCTGCCGGGCTGGCGCAGCTGACGGAAGCGGTCCTCGAAGTCGAGGATGTGCGCCTCGACGGCGGGGTTGATCTCCGCGCTGTCGTGGCCGAACCCCGGGATCTGTCGGATGAGCTGTGCCGGCCTCACCCGGTGCGTCTCCGGCTGGTCGACGTCGCGCGCGTCGAGTTCGGCGGCGCCTCCCGTCACCGACGAGCGTAGTCGTGGCGCACCGCGCGGCACCCACTGCGCGGTGATGATGGTGTTCGCCTCTTCAGGGGTGTCGACGTGGCGTACCTGCACGTCGCAGGTCGCCCGGTGCGGCGCGAAGCCCGCCTCGTTGAGGACGAAAGCGTGCTTCTCCTTCCACCCGTCGGAGACGGCATTGCTGAACCTCCCGACCCACTGCTGCTGCTGGTCCTCCGGCCACGCGAAGTCGTTCAGTTGCTCGCGGCTCCAGCGGTGACGCACGAACTCCTTGCGCCGCATCATGGCCCGCTCGAACGGCTTGAAGATCACGTGCACCTTCAGGATGGCGGTGACCTTGCCAACCGCGGGCGACGGCCCGACCGGCTCATACCGGAGGTCGAAGCGGGGCCCGCCGTGGAGGAAGGTCGTGTTGCCGAAGTCCGGCAGGAGCTGCGGCGCAGGACCGTGCCCGGACGGAGGCGTGACCCCCGGCGCGGGCGCCGGCGCAGGGGCGGGCGCCTGGCGTTGGACGGCCGCCTCCTCCCCGCGGACGCCCTCCAGCATCGTGGTGACCGCCCTGTTCCCGGCTTCCCGCTGGAGGGCTGGAAGAAGCCCGGCGGTGACCTGTCTGCCGCCGGCAGCCGGTCCCCGGGGCAGCGCGAGTCGGTCAGCGCGCTGGACGTCGTCGGTCCGGCCGGCGGGCGGCGACCGACGCTCGCCCCGGTCGGCGGCAATGGGTCCCCTCCCGTGCACCTCGTGAGTATCTCAGGAGCCGACGACTCGGACGGTATGCCCCGTGGAGGAACCTTCGGCCAGGGATGCGTTCCCGATCGGGCAACCCGCCCCACCAACCGGTGCTCCTGGGCGGCTGACGGTGCCCGCCCCCGGCAAGGAGTCGCCTATGGCGGCGGGGGGGCCGGTGCGTCGGCGAGCGGGCCGCCGGCCGCGCTCGCGCGACCTCCGGCGGGTGCGTGCTCCCGCGGCCCGGCGGGATCGCTCCCAGGCCGTCCGGGCGTGGCCGGAGGGGCAGTCGCCCCGGGCAGCGATCGGGCTGGCCCAGCCGACTCGGGAGCGCCGGGCGCATCCGTACCGGGGCGCGCAGGCGGGGTTGCGGGGGTCCTCTCCGGCGTGGGGCGCTGCGCTGCCGGGCTCTCCTGGGCCCCCCCGGCGGTGTCGTGGCAGGCGGCCGGCCGCGCTCCTCGGGTCGTCGGCCGGGGGCCGCGCCGCCGCCCGGCTCGGCGGGGATGCGGGCGGGGGTGCCCGCCGTCTCGTCCCGGGCCCGGTCCAGCCCGTCGCCAGCCCGGTCCTCGCGGACCTCCTCGACGGTGGGTGCCTGCGGGGCTTGCGGGTCGGTGGTGCCCTGCCCGTCTCCCTCGCCGCCACCCGCCGGCACGGCGGGGGACGGGGCCGGCAGTCCGGGGTCGTCGGATCGACCGCCGATGTCCGGGGGGCTGGCGGGGCTGTGGTCGGCGCGGCGCTCCCATGCGCTGCCGATCCGCTCGGGCAGGTCCGCGGCAACGGCCCCGGCGCTCAGGGCCGCCGCGGTCGTCAGCGCGAGCGCGGCCTTCGCGCCCAGCCCCAGCGCGGCGAGCTTCCCGACGGCCCCGGCCAGCATCGCGCCGGACAGCGCCGGGGCCCGCCGCCACGACGGTCGCCTCGCGGGCGGCGTGCGGCGCCGGGCCGCGGGTGCCGGGGCGGGCTTCTCGGCCGGGAGGTCTGCGGGCAACCCGTCGGCGAACACCCTCGCGAGGGCCGCATCCGGCCGGGGAGCGCAGTCGTGGGCGACGGTCCGCAGCTGAGCCAGCAGCGTTGCGAGGCCGTCGAGGTCCGCCCGGCCCTGCGGCACCCGGCCGGCGACGAGGTCGTCGACCGTGCGGTCGTCGAGTTGCGCGCGCATGTCGTCCGGGCAATCGCTGCGGGGACTCACGCGGATACGCCTTCGTGCGACAGCTTTCTGCGCAGCGCCTCGAGGGCCCGGTGCTGCAGCGACTTCACGGCGCCGGGCTGCTTGCCGAGGATCCCCGCGGTCTCCGCGATGCTCAGGTCGGCGACGACGCGCAGGGTCAGCACGGCCCGCTGGTCGGGGGGAAGACCGTCGAGCAGGGCCATGGCCTCCCCACCGGCGAGGCGCGCGAGGGCGTCGTCCTCCACGTCACCGCCGGCGCGGGGGTCGACGCTGCGGTCGAGCGGGGCGGTCGCCAGCGTGCGCGCACGCCGCCGGCGGTCGTCGACGAGGCGGTGGTGGGCGATGGTGAACAACCACGACCGGAAGCCGTCACCGTCGCCGGTGAACGCGCCAAGACGCCGGAACGCGCCGAGGAACACCTCGTTCGTGAGCCCCTCGGGGTCCTCCGCCCCCTGCGCGCGCAGGTAGCCGCAGACCGCCGCCGAGAAATGGCGGTAGAGGCGCGCGAACGCCCAGGGGGCGTTCGCCTGCGCGGCGGCCACGAGCTGGCCCACGGCGTCGGATTCCATCGGCTCCCTGGAGTGTCGGTCGCCCGCGACGCCGCCTTGAGCGGACGCCGCCGGGGCCCGACACCGAGGTGCCGGGCCCGTCGGGTCGGTCAGGCGCTTATAGACCGAGCGCGCGGGCGAGGAAGGTGGCCATCTGGCCCCGGGTCACCTGCTGCTGGGGGCGGTAGGTGCCGTCGGCGTAGCCCTTGGCGATGCCGGCGGCGGCGACGGCCTCGATGGCCGCCTGGTGGGTGTTGCCGGCGATGTCGCGCAGTCCGCTGGCCGGTGCGGGGGCGAGGTCGAGCGCGCGGGCGAGGAAGGTGGCCATCTGGCCACGGGTCACCTGCTGCTGGGGGCGGTAGGTGCCGTCGGCGTAGCCGTTGGCGATGCCCCTGACCACCACCGCGACGATCGACGCGGCGTGGGCGTTGCCGACGATGTCGGGCAGGCTCGCAAGGACGCAGCGGGCGACCGCGGCCTTCTGCTCGTCGCTGTCCGCCGGCGACGGCGTCCCCTCGTCCTCGGGCACGTAGGTCTCGTCCACCTCCGCCGTCACGGTGTCGGTCTCGGGCACCTCGTTCTCGTCCTCGTCGGGGACCTCGGTGTCGTCGCCGCCCCGGTCGGGCAGGCAGTGCGCGACGGGGTTGCCGGGGGTGCGATCCGGCGGCCCTTGCCGGGGAGCGCCGAACGGCGGCGCGGCGGCTGCCGGCACCGCCAGCAGAACGGCCAGGGCGAGGGCGACGAGAGTCGTCGCGGCGGTCCGGGTTGCGGTCATGGAGTCGGTCCTTCTCACGTCGGGGTAGGTCGCTTTCCGTACTCCCGTGATCGGTCGGGCCCGCCCTCAGAGGTACGCCCGGAGGAGGGCCACTTCCCGAACCCCTCAATGCGACTAGTGCAGCGCCCGGTGAGAACAGGGGGAACGCCGCGCCCGGTCCTCCTATGGTCTCGAGCAGGGGACCGTCGGACGAGAGGCGCAAGGGGTGTGAGCGAAGGCTACGTGCTGTGGTTCACCGGCCTGTCAGGGGCGGGCAAGTCCACCGTGGCCGGTCTCGTCGAGGCCGAGCTGCGCCGGCGCGGGGCCCCGGTGGAGTCGCTCGACGGCGACGAGGTGCGCACGTCGATGTCCAAGGGCCTCGGCTTCTCGCGGGAGGACCGCGACACGAACGTCCTGCGCATCGGCCTCGTCGCCCAGCTGCTGTCCCGCCACGGCGTCGGGGTGATCACTGCGGCGATCTCGCCGTACGCCGACACCCGCGCCAAGGTCCGGGCGATGACGACGAACTTCACCGAGGTGTTCGTCGACGCTCCCTTGCAGACCTGCATCGACCGTGACGTGAAGGGGCTCTACGCGAAGGCGCTCGCCGGCGAGATCGGCGACTTCACCGGCATCTCCGACCCCTACGAGCCACCGACCGATCCAGAGCTGCACCTCCACACCGACCGGGAGCGCCCCGAAGAGTCGACCGAGCGTGTCATCGCCTACCTCGAGCAGCGAGGCTGGCTCCCCGCCGGCTCCGCTCCTCCGGCCCACGGCTAAGACTTTCCGTGAGGCTCACGCGGTGACCTGGCAGGCGTGGGTGACGCTCGCGGTCGTCGCCGCCACCGTCGGGGTGCTCGCCCGCAACCTCGTGCCTCCGGCGGTCGCCGTCCTCGGCGCGACGGTGGCGCTGCTGCTCGTCGGCGTGATCGACGCCGATCAGGCGTTCACCGGCTTCGCGAACCCCGCCCCCGTCACCGTGGCGGCCCTCTACGTCCTCGCCCGCGCGGTCGAGGTCACGGGTGTCCTCGACCCGCTCATCACCCGGATCCTCGGCAACCACCGGGCGGACACGGCCGGCGTCGCGGGAAGCGGGCCTCCTCCCGGGACCTTCGGGCGCCTCGCGCGCCTCGTGGCACCGACCGCGGCCATGTCGTCGGTGCTCAACAACACCCCGATCGTGGCGATGACCGCCCCCCAGGTCGCCGACTGGGCGGCGCGACGCGGCGAGTCGGGGTCGCCGCTGCTCATGCCCCTGTCGTTCGCGGCGATCCTCGGCGGCACGGTCACCGCCATCGGCACCTCCACGAACCTCGTCGTCTCCGGGTTGCTCGAGAACGCCGGCCAGGCCCCCCTCGGCATGTTCGAGATCACCCGGGTCGGAGTGCCGCTCGTACTTGGGGGCGTGCTGCTCCTCCTCTTCCTCGCCCCGCGGGTGCTCCCCTACCGGCAGGCGGCGCTGCAGACGTTCGAGGAGAGCATCCGCGAGTTCAGCGTCGCCATGCGGGTCCTGCCGGGCGGCCCGCTGGACGGTGCGACGGTGGAGGTGGCGGGGCTGCGCCACCTCCAGGGCGTGTTCCTCGCCCGCATCGACCGCGGCAAGCAGCTCATCGCGCCGGTCGATCCCGACGAGCCGCTTGCCGGCGACGACGTCCTCACGTTCGTGGGCAAGGTGTCGCAGATCGTCGACCTGCAGACCAAGCGCGGCCTCGTGACCACCGAGGAGCACCACCTCGCCGGGCTGAAGGACGAACGCCAGGCCTTCTTCGAGGCGGTCATCGGCCAGAGCTCCTCACTCGTCGGCCGGACGCTCAAGTCGGTGGGCTTCCGCGGACGCTACGACGCCGTCGTGCTCGCGATCCACCGGGCCGGCCAGCGGGTCGACGCGAAGCTCGGCGAGGTGACGCTGCGGCCGGGCGACACGCTGCTGCTCCTCGCCGACCAGAGCTTCTACGCGCGCTGGCGGGAGTCCCAGGACTTTCTGCTCGTCGCCCGCATCGGTGGCACGCCGCCGGGGCGCATCCGCAAGGCTCCGCTCGTCGGAGGCATCGCCCTCGCGATGATCGTGCTCGCCACGACCGGCGTCATGCCGATCCTCAACGCCGCGCTCGTCGCGGCCTTCGCGCTCGTCGCCGTCGGGGCCCTCACGCTGCGGGAGGCACGCGACGCCGTCGACCTCAACGTCATCGTGCTCATCGCCGCCGCGTTCGGCCTCGGGGAGGCGGTGATGACGACCGGACTCGCCGACCGCCTCGCGAGCCTGCTCGTCGGCAGCCTCGAGGGCTACGGGACGCTCGGTGCGCTCGTCGGCGTCGTCCTCGCCACGATCATGCTCACCGAGCTGATCACGAACAACGCCGCGGCGGTGCTCATGTTCCCGATCGCCGTGTCGACCGCCGGCCAGGTGGGTGGCAGCCCGCGCGGCTTCGCGATCGCGGTCGCCGTCGCGGCGAGCGCGTCCTTCCTCACCCCGATCGGCTACCAGACGAACACGATGGTCTACGGGCTCGGCGGTTACCGCTTCGGGGACTATGTACGGCTCGGCCTGCCGCTCACGGTCCTCGTCGTCGTCATAGTGGCCGCCGTCGTGCCACTCGGCTGGCCATGAACGGTTCGCCCCGCGTGGAGGGATCGGTGACACTACAACCCATGGCATACGCGCTCAGCCACCTCGACGCGCTCGAAGCCGAGGCTGTCCACATCTTCCGGGAGGCCGTCGCCGAGCGCGAACGCCCCGCGCTGCTGTTCTCCGGCGGCAAGGACTCCGCCGTTCTGCTGCGGCTGGCCGAGAAGGCGCTCCGCCCCGGGCGGTTCCCGTTCCCCGTCGTGCACATCGACACCGGACACAACTTCCCCGAGGTGATCGCCTTCCGCGACCGGGCGGTCGAGCGGCTCGGCGAGCGGCTGATCGTCGCCAGCGTGCAGGACTCCATCGACGCGGGGCGCGTGGTCGAGGACAACGGTCCGCGCGCCAGCCGCAACCAGCTGCAGACCGTCACGCTGCTCGACGCGATCGCCGAGCACGGCTTCGACGCGCTGTTCGGGGGGGCCCGCCGCGACGAGGAGCGCGCCCGCGCCAAGGAACGGGTGTTCAGCCACCGCGACGAGTTCGGGCAGTGGGACCCGAAGAACCAGCGCCCGGAGCTCTGGAACCTCTACAACGCGCGCTGCCGCAAGGGCGAGCACTTCCGGGTCTTCCCCATCTCCAACTGGACGGAGATGGACGTCTGGCAGTACGTCGCGCGTGAGCGCATCGAGCTGCCGGAGATCTACTTCTCCCATCAGCGCGAGGTCTTCAACCGCGACGGCATGCTCTACGCCGTGAGCGAGTTCGTGCAGCGCCTTGAGGGCGAGGAGCCGTTCACCGAGACGGTGCGCTTCCGCACCGTCGGAGACATGACGTGCACCGCCGGGGTGAAGTCGACGGCGTCAACGCTCGACGAGGTGATCGCCGAGGTCGCTACCGCCGACATCACCGAACGGGGCGCCACCCGCGCCGACGACCGCGTGAGCGAGGCGGCGATGGAGGACCGCAAGCGAGAAGGCTACTTCTAGCCATGCCGGTCACCGACATGCACCCGCTGTCGCCCACCGCGCTCGACATGGACCTGCTGCGCTTCTCGACCGCCGGCAGCGTCGACGACGGCAAGTCGACGTTGATCGGCCGGCTCCTCCTCGACAGCAAGCAGATCTTCGTCGACCAGCTCGCGCACGTGGAGCAGGCCAGCCGCCGGCAGGGCTTCGACCGCACCGAGCTCGCCCTGCTCACCGACGGCCTCCGCGCCGAACGCGAGCAGGGCATCACGATCGACGTCGCCTACCGCTACTTCGCCACGCCGCGGCGCAAGTTCATCATTGCCGACACCCCCGGCCACCCGCAGTACACCCGCAACATGGTGACGGGCGCGTCGACGACGAACCTCGCCGTCGTGCTCGTCGACGCCCGCAACGGGATGACCGAGCAGTCGCGCCGCCACGCGTTTCTCGCCAGCTTGCTGCGCATCCCCCACCTCGTCGTCTGCGTGAACAAGATGGACCTCGTCGGGTGGTCCGAGGCACGTTTCGAGGAGATCCGCACGCAGTTCACCGCCTTCGCAGCCAAGCTCGCGGTCGCCGACGTCGTGTTCATCCCCATCTCGGCGCTGCACGGCGACAACGTCGTGGACCGCAGCACGCACATGCCCTGGTTCGGGGGCACGCCGCTGCTCTACCACCTCGAGCACGTGCACATCGCCAGTGACCGCAACCTCGTCGACGTCCGCTTCCCCGTCCAGTGGGTTATCCGGCCGCAGACCGACGCCCACCACGACTACCGCGGCTACGCCGGCCAAGTCGCCGGCGGGGTGCTGAAGCCCGGCGACGACGCGGTCGTGCTGCCCTCGGGGCTCGAGGCGATGATCAGCGCGGTGGAGACCTTCGACGGCCCGCTCGCCGAGGCGTTCCCCCCCATGAGCGTCGTCGTGCGCCTCGCCGACGACATCGACGTGTCCCGCGGCGACATGGTCTGCCGGCCCGGCAACCGTCCCCACGTCGGCCAGGACCTCGACGCGATGGTCTGCTGGATGGCCGAACGGCCACTCGAGCCACGGCGGATGTACGCGCTCAAGCACACCACCCGGTCCGCGCGTGCGATGGTCACGGACCTTCGCTACCGGCTCGACGTGAACACGCTGCACCGCGACGAGACGGCCACCCGCCTGTCGCTCAACGACATCGGCCGGGTCCGGCTGCGCGCCACGGCGCCGATCTGCTACGACCCCTACGCCCGCAACCGCACGACCGGCAGCTTCATCCTCGTCGACGAGCAGGCGAACACGACGGTCGGCGCCGGCATGCTCACCGACCCCGGTCTCGCCGGTGGGTAGGTCTCGTCGAGCCGGTGATCCTGCGCCGTGTGAAGGCTAGCGCGCGAGCGCTCGCCGTGCCGGTCACCCGCGGACGCGAACCCGTCTCGGGGCTGCCGCTGCCGCCGGTGCTGCTGCGCGCCGGCGGCGCGCACTTCCGTGCTGACGCCGACTTCGTGGCAGGCGGCCGGCGCGACGCGCGCAGGCTCGCCGAGCTCGGCCTCCTCGACGAGGGCACGAGCCTGCTCGACCTCGGTTGCGGCGCGGGGCGCCTCCTGATCGGGATCGCCGCCGAGCTCGGGGCGATCCGCTCCTACCGCGGCATCGACGTCGACCAGCGGGTGATCCGCTGGAGCAGCCGCCACCTCGCGCCCCGTGCGCCGTTCGCCGCCTTCGGCGCCCTCGACGTGCGCAACGCGCGCTACAACCCTTCAGGGGCGGCGCTCGACGACCGCTTCCGCCTACCCGTCGCCGACCGCGCCGTCGACACGGTCTACGCCTACTCGCTGTTCTCCCACATGACGGCCGGCGACGTCGGCGTCTACCTCGGGGAGATCCGCCGTGTCCTCGACGCGGGCGGCAGCGCCGTGTTCACCGCCTTCGTGGAGGACGGCGTCCCCGACGAGGCGGTCAACCCGCCCGGCTACGGGCCGCTGGCGTGGCGCGGGGCGCTGCACTGCGTGCGCTACGAGCGGGGCTACCTCGGGGCGCTGCTGGACGCGGCGGGCCTCACGGTCACCGGCTTCCGCCACGGCGGCGAGACCGACGGCCAGTCGCTCTACGTCGTCACGCCGGCCGTGCCGACCTGAGCGGGTCTCCTCCCGCCGCATGCCACAATCGATCCCATGTCCACCGATGCCGCTGAACGGCTGCGCACGGCGCTTGCGCTGTTCGACGACGGGGTCGAGCTCATGCGGGGCAATCTGCGCCGGCGTCATCCCGAGGCCGGCGCGGCAGAGATCGAGCGCCTGCTCGCCGAGTGGCTGGCCGAGAGGCCCGGGGCCGAGCACGGCGACGGGGTCGGCCGGCCTCGTGCCCTGCGCCGGTGAGCGACCGCCTCGCCGACGTCCTTCGCGAGGTCGCGGCCGCCCTCAACGCCCGCGGGGTGAGATTCGCCCTGGTCGGTGGCCTGGCGGTGTCTGTCCGCACGGAACCGCGGTTCACCCGCGACGTCGATCTCGCGGTCGCCGCGGCGGATGACCGCGGTGCCGAGGCGGTCGTCGGCGCGCTCGCACCGCGGTACGAGCCGGTCGCGGTCCTCGAGCACGAAGCGCTCGAGCGCCTGGCCGCCGTGCGGCTCGCTCGTGCGGGTCAGTCCCCGGCAGGCGTGGTTGTTGATCTGCTGTTCGCGTCCTCCGGGGTAGAGCAGGAGATGGTCGAGACGGCGGAGCCGCTGGAGGTCTTCACCGGCACGCGCCTCCACGTGGCTCGAACCGGGCACCTCTTGGCGCTCAAGGTGCTTGCGCGAGACGATCGCCGCCCCCAGGACGAGGTCGACTTGCAAGCCCTCCTCTCCGTGGCCGGTGCCGACGATCTCGTCCTCGCGGAGGAGATGCTCCAGCTCATCGTGCGTCGGGGAGCCAACCGGGGGCGCCAACTCGTCGCGGAGTGGAAGGACCTCGTCCGGGGGCACGGTGACGCAACGGCGCCAGGCGATGCGGCCGGCGACGCGACCGACCGGTGATGTCCTCGACGCGGACGGCAGCGCGGTTTTCACCGCCTTCGTGGAGGTTGGAGGACGCGTCCCCGACGAGGCGCTCAACCCGCCCGGCTACGGGCCGCTGCCGTGGCGCGGCGCGCTCGAACAGCGACTGGCCGTCGGTCTCGCCGCCGTGGCGGAAGCCGGTGACCCGTGAGAGAGTGCGCAGTCGACCATGACCGTTGCTCTTGGAAGGACGCCATTGTGACGGTGTGACGGTTGAGAACCCGAACGGGGGTGGCAAGGGCCCGGAAAAGTGGCTACTCTGGTCACCCAGAGGGGTCAAGGATACCCCCACTAGGGGGGGCATGCGGTGCATGTCCGAGTCTGAGGCATCTCAGCGCCAGGCGAACTCAAAGACGGACGCGCACGTCGAAGGGCGGGGGGAACGTGTCGGAGGAGAGCCGGTCGATTCCGGAGCATAGGGCAGACTCCGTCGGCGCTGCAGCCGTTGAGCCGCAAGGGGCCAGGGAGGACGGCCAGCGTTGGAGTAGCGCCTCCTTGCGCCGCCTCCTCGTTGGCCTCGATGTCGGCGCGTTACTCATGGCCTGGGCTGTCGCCCTGGTCGCTCCGCGGGCAGGCCAGGACGCGAGGACGCTGGTCGCCGCCGTTCTCGAAACGGTGGGCATCACCGGGATGGGGATGGCGCTCATCACTTCTCAGCGGCTGTATCAGACGCGGGTCTGCGCGATCAAGGTGGTGGAGCACACCCGCCTCGCCCGCGCGACCTTGGCCTGCGGGGTTGGCGCCTGGCTTCTTGGTTCGACGACGGCGGCGACGGTCACACCCCTTGCCGCCGCGGCAGGCACAGCCCTGGCATTCCTTTTGCTTGTCATGCTGAGAGGTGGCTACCGGGCGTGGTTGCGCGCACTCCGCTGCAGCGGCCAGCTCTTCCGGAACGTCGTGCTGGTCGGGACGGGTCCGGAAACCTGCCGGCTGGCCCAGTTGTTGCACGACCACCCGGAGCTTGGCTTTCGCGCCGCCGGGGTCGTCGGGGATGACGCAGCCGCCCGTGAGCTCGCGTTGGACGTGCCCTATCTCGGTGGACTGGACCGGACGGTCACGGCCTTGCGCGAGAGCAAGGCCTCAGGGGCGGTGGTCGCGACGACGTGCCTTGGTCTCGACGTGCTGAACGCCGTCGTTCGCCAGCTTCTGGCCGCCGACGTGCACGTGCACCTGTCGCCGGGCTTGCAGGGGGTGGCTCACCGGCGGCTGCGTTCCCAAGCGTTCGCCTACGAGCCGATGTTCTACCTCGAGCAGGCGACCCTGGGCCCCTGGGAGTTCGCCGCCAAGCGCGTCCTTGACGTATCTGTCGCCGGCGTCGCCCTGCTCTTGGCGTTGCCGTTGCTCGCTGTGGCAGCTCTTGCCATCAAGGTCCACGACCGTGGTCCGGTCATCTTCCGCCAGGAACGGGTGGGCCGAAACGGGCAGCTCTTCACGATCTACAAGTTGCGCACCATGGTCCCGGACGCCGAGGCGATGCTGGAGCCGCTCCGCGCGCGGAACGAGCGCCACGGCCCGCTGTTCAAGCTCGGCGACGACCCTCGAGTCACTGCCGTAGGCCGCGTGCTGAGGAAGCTGCACGTCGACGAGTTGCCGCAACTCCTCAACGTCCTCCGGGGCACGATGAGCCTTGTGGGCCCCCGTCCGGCGTTGGCTGACGAAACGGAGCTGTTCAGCGACGCGCTGCGGGCTCGAACGCGGATCCTGCCGGGGATGACCGGGCTATGGCAGGTGGAGGCGAACGACAAGCCGGAGTTCTCCGCATACGAGCGGCTGGACCTGTTCTACGTGGAAAACTGGTCGATCGGCCTGGACATCGCCATCCTCTTCTCAACGGCCGAGGTCCTTATCGTCCGCGCACTCAGCGACCTGCGCGAGGCTCGGCGACGTCCCGCAGCTCACCGGCCCCTGGGCCTGCGGTTGTCGCGTCCGGGTCGCGCCCCCCTGGAAGGCAACGCGTCTAAAGCCGCTTGACGCCTCGCCCCAGGCGCTGGCGCGCCAGCTCGCCGCCCATCCGAGCGAGGAACGCCGAGTTCGTCGCGAGGTAGCGGCGGGTCAGCCGCCGGGGCTCCTGGCACAGGCGGTAGAGCCACTCGAGGCCGAGGCGCTGCATCCACGCCGGTGCCCGCCGCAGGTTGCCGGCGAAGTAGTCGAATGCCGCTCCGACGGCGAGCATCGCTGCGCTGACCGTGCCCTGATGATCCGCCACCCAGCGCTCCTGGCGCGGACAGCCCCGCCCGACGAGGACGACACCCGCTCCCGACTCGTGGATGCGCCGAACGTCCTCCTCGTCTTCTTCCGGCGTCGCCTCGCGGAAGCGGTCGGGCTGGACCCCGGCGACTTGCAAGCCGACGTGCCGGCGCTCCAGCGCCCGCGCACAAGCCCGGGCCGTCTCCTCCGTGCTGCCGTAGAGGTAGACGCTCACCCCCTGACGTGCCGACTCCGCACAGACCCGGTCGACGAGGTCAGGTCCGCTGACGCGGTCGGCCAGTCCCGTGGCGTGCAGCAGGTTCATGGCCCACCGCACCGGCTGGCCGTCGGGTGCCACGATGGCAAGGGAGTTGACCTGCGCGGCCAGCGACGGGTCGTTGACGCACTCCATGAGCCCGTGCACGGCGAGGGCGGAAAGGCCCAGGGAGCGGTGTGCGCGGGCCGCGTCGAGAACTGCGGCGCAGGCCTGCTCGTAGTCGATGACGCTGATCCCGACGCCGAAGACGTCGACCTTGTCGGGGGAGGTTAGTCCCACCGCTGCACGCCGTGTCGGTAGATGTCCTCGAGGATGGCTCTGGTGTCGTAGCGCACTCGCCACTGCGGATAGTGGCCCTGGAAACGCCGGACGTCGCTGATCCACCACTGATGGTCGCCAATCCGGGGCTCTTGGCGATAGGTCCACGCCAGCTTGCGACCGGCCAGTTCCTCGCAGACTTCGATGGCTTCGAGCATCGAGCAGTTGCTGAACCGTCCCCCTCCGATGTTGTAGACCTCTCCCACACGGGGGGCGCGGTAGAAGGCATCGAACGCGGCAAGCAGGTCCTCGCTGTGGATGTTGTCCCGCACTTGCTTGCCCTTGTACCCGAACACCGTATAGCCGGTGCCGGTCACCGTGCACTTCATGAGATACGCGAGGAAACCGTGCAGCTGCGTACCGGCGTGCGACGGGCCGGTCAGGCAGCCGCCCCGGAAGGCAGCCGTGCGCATGCCGAAGTAGCGGCCGTACTCCTGCACGAGGACGTCGGCGGCCACCTTCGACGCGCCGAACAGGCTATGGGTGGTCGCATCGATGCTCATGGTCTCATCGATACCGTGGGTGGCGTAGCGGTGGCTTGCTTCGACCTCCCAGCGGCTGTCGAACTCGACGAGTGGCAGAGCGTTGGGGCGGTCGCCGTACACCTTGTTCGTTGATGTGAAGATGAACACGGTCTCTGCGCAGAACTCCCGCGCGGCTTCCAGCAAAACGAGCGTGCCGTTGGCGTTGACCGTGAAGTCGGTCATCGGATCGGAGGCGGCCCAGTCGTGAGACGGCTGCGCCGCGGTGTGGAGCACTAGAGCGATGTCCTGCCCGTACTCCGCGAAGATGCGCTGGATCGCCCCCACGTCGCGGATGTCCGCCTCGTGGTGCTGGTAGTTGCCGTAGGCGGCCATGAGCGCTTTGACGCTCCAGGCGGTGGAGGCCTCCTTGCCGAAGAACCGCGCTCTCATGTCGTTGTCGATGCCGACGACGACGTCGGCCCGCGGCGCGTAGAAGCGCACCGCCTCGGAACCGACCAGGCCCCCCGACCCGGTCACCACCACCACCACGCTCATCGAGTCTCCTGCCAGCCGTTACGGCACGTCGTGTACCCGTTTTCGAGCTTCCGCCTCATCTTTCCTGGGGCCCATCGATGTGGGGCGCGCAATCTTCACCACTTCGCCATGTCTGCTCACCCGCGCGTCCTGCCAGATTCGCCCCCATACGGCCCGCTCGACGGGTAGGAGCGCAGCCGCCCGCGCTGCAGGGCGAGGCGTCGTAGGGTTCGCGCCGGATCCATGATCAACGCCGGTGCTGCCCACCACACCGCGTGCAGGGGCTGGCCCTCAGCTAGGGCCACGCCCGCGGCGCGGTAGCAGTACGCTGCGGTGTCAATCCACCAGTGGCGAACCGCTTGGCCTCGTCCGCGTTCGAAATCGGCGAACGTGAGCGTGTCCCCCGCCGCCCGCGCAGCGGTTCGTGCGACGAGGTAGCGGGCGCCTTGCCGTTGCGAGCGGAAGTAGCGGGCACTGCTGCTTCCACCGTGCATGCGATAGCCGCCCAAGACCTCCTCGACGCACCCGAGGAAGCCAGCAGCCGCAATCCGTGACACGAAGTCGAGGTCCTCCACGCCTCCCGGGGCATGCCGATGCAGATCCTCGTCGAAGAGGCCGACCCGATCAATAACCGCACGGCGGACGAGGAGGGAGGAGATGGGGAACGGGTTGAGCCGCGCTTCCCGTATCGCGCGCTGCTCTGCCGGCCCCACGCGGTGGCCCGCTACGCCGAGGACGCGGCCCTCTGCACCGACGTGGTGCATGAGCGCTCCCACGCCGGTCCATTCCGGATGCTCTTCGAGCACGTCCAGCTGTCGACTAAGCTTGGTGGGATCCCAAACGTCGTCGGCGTCGAGGAATGCGACGTACTCACCGGCGGACTCGGCGATGGCGCGGTTGCGGGCGGCCGACACGCCGGCGTTCGGTTGCACGATGACGCGCAGTCGCGGATCGGCGATCTCCTGCAGGACCGCCAGGGTGCCGTCGGAGGAGCCGTCGTCGACGACGATGACCTCGACGTTGGCGTGTGTCTGATCCAGGGCGCTGCCGACGGCGGAGCAGACGAACTGCTCGGCGTTGTAGGCGGGGATGACCGCGCTCACCAGCTGACTCTGGAAGTTCACGACCTCAGCTCTCCCGGACTGGATCTTTTTGGCGGTACGCGAGTAGCCACGCTTCCGCCAGCTTTTGATACTCCGGGTCCGCCTGGGTGAGCCGGCGGACGACCGCTCGGGATAGTGGTTGGGTGAGTGCGATGGCGGTGCGTCCGAGGGAAGTTAAGTCGCCGGCCCGGACTGCCCGAAGGTACGCACGGGCGGCCAGCCACCGCTGTCCCCCCAGCAACGGGGCCCAAGCCGACCAGCGGTGAAAGAGGGCCAGGTCGCGCCCGGCCGCGTCGTTGTCAGGGTCGTAACGATCTTTGATCAGTTTGAAATCCTTTAACGCCTCGTGTGCGGCTGTCGTCCTATTCTCGCCATGAAGCCGATAAGCCACGGCGGGGTAGTCGTCCGAGGCGGCCAAGCCTGCGGTGCGGGAGAGACGGATCCACAGGTCCCAGTCCTCCAACTGGTTAAAGGTCGGGTCGAACAAACCCGCATCGTGCAGGGCGCTTGCGTGGACGATGACGCTGGAGCAGCTGCCCGGGATCACGCATGCGGACAAGAGTGCCTCATGAGCCCATTGCGGCTCTGGGGCCCTGCCCCCGCCCACGACGCGCAGCGCGGAGTCGACGATGACGGTGCCCGAGTAACACCATCGGCGGTTGGTCTCGTGCAACAGACGTAACTGGCGCGCCAGCTTCGTCGGTGCCCACAGATCGTCGTCGTCGCAGAATGCGAGCCACTCGTTTGCGGCTGCAGCGATCCCCTGGTTCCTGGCCTCCGCCGGGCCCCGCGATTCCTCGTTGCGGATGACCCGCACTCGAGGGTCGCGAACCTCCGGACAGTCGTGGGAGAGCACTCGCCGAGAGCCGTCGTCGATGACGATGATCTCGAGGTTGACGTCGCGCTGCGCGAAGATGGATCGCAGCCCTACCGAGAGAAGCTCGGGCCGGTTGCGCGTCGGCACAACGACTGTGGCAGCGTCGATGCTCACGAATGCCCTCTGTGGCCTATGACGCGATCCTCCGCTATACCGCGCTGCAACAACCACCAACAGTAGCCCGTGTCGGCCACTGCGGCGATTGCCGAAGCGGCCAGCACACCAGACACGCCGAAGAACAGCATGAGCAGGAGGCCAAGCGGTAGGACAACGACCGTTGCGAGCACTTGGCCCCGGAAGATCAAGTTCGGCCGCTCCAGTGCGCGCAGCGCAACCGCGATGCCGAGATGCGACGCAGTTGCGAAGCTGAGCACGGCCAGCCACAGCAGCAGTGGAAAGCCCAGGTCGTACTGCCCTCCGTAGAGCCCTCGGGCGAGGGCGTCACCAAACGCCAGCAGCCCGACGGCGTACACCGCTCCACCGACAATGCCTGCTGCGAGGACACCCGTCCCTAGCGGACCGTCGCGATCCTCCGCGCGTGCGCGCACCAGACCCGGCAATAAGACGGTGGCGACCGCGGCCCCGGTCTGCCACAGCGGCATGATGAGGTTGATCGCGGCCTTGAACGTGCCCGCTGCCGCCAGGCTCAGGAAGATCGGCATGAGCAGCATGAGGACGTTGGAGTTCGCCCAGTTGAGCCCGCCAGTACCGAGGGCCCATCGCCCGTACTCCCAGTGGGCAGCCAGCATCTGTGAGAAGTCAAACCGTTCACCCGCGTCCCGAAGACGTAGGCGCCAGCGGAGCCACGAGGCCGTGAAGAGGCTGGCCGCGCCCGTCAGCGCGAAGGCCGTGAACACCGACAGTGCACCGGCGCGGTACAGCAGGTAAGCCCCTGGGACGACGATGAGCATGTAGGCCGCACCCGCCGAAACCGCATGACCAAGTCTGGAGCACACGTAGCACGCCCGGCGCATGAGCCACTGGAAGAGGATGAAGGGGGCAGCAACCGCCAGACCGAGCATGGCGGAGGCGAACCCCGCATGGTCGGTCACCGCCGCGATCGCCGCGACGACGAGCAGCGCAGCGCTCACGACGCCGGTAAACGTGAAGTGGCCTCTCAGTACCGCCTCGGCGTAGGCGGAGAAGCGTTCGGTGAAGCGTCCTGCTCCGAAGACCATCATCGGCTCGATCAGCACGGCCTGATGGGTGGTGGCCACGAGGAGGAAGATCCCGAAGGCGACGGCGAAGGCGCCGTACTCGCTGGGCGTCAGCCATCTCGCGAGGAGGATATTGAGCGCGAAGTTCGAGAGGGCGAACAGCGCTTGATCTGCAACCGCCAGCGACACCCGCGGTCCCCACTGCCGGATGCCCGCGAAGGGAGCGGATGTGGTCCGTTGCGGTTGATCCGACACCTGCTACCACGCCGCCGTGGGCTGCTCAAGGTCCACAGGGCTTGACGAAGTCCCGGCGCCAGGCACCACGCCGGTGGAAGGGGCGGCCCGGTTCTGACCCCGCGGGGGGCCACTAGGACCCGGACATCTGCAACGAATCAGCCCCTTCCCCCTCCTTCACGCGGTCTCCAACCGCCTCCGCGACGGCCGCCTCGCTCCACCGTGCCAGGCTCTCCGCGGGCGACCTCCACGGTAGCGCCCGGCTGGCCTCCACGCCCGCGTTGCACGGTCGCTCAAGACCTGACCTGGCGGGGCCGAGGCAACAGGCAACGGTCGTCTCTTGCTGGGACGGCTTCCTGTCCCCCTTGTACGAACCACGGAGCCCCACAATGAAACCAGCCTGCCTGCGGGCCACCACACCAGCCTCACAGCCGGTCCGCCTGTTGACCGCTCTTCTCATTGCCCTCTTGAGCGCGGGGCTGTTTCCGGGGATGTCAGCCGCTGACGCGGCCGGCGCCGGAACCGACCTCGACCGCCTGGCGGGAAGGGATCGGATTGAGACGGCGGTGAACATCTCCCGCGGGGTCTTCCCCGACGGCGCATCCACCGCCGTGTTGGCGCGAGCCGACGCCTACCCCGACGCCCTCGCTGGTGGACCACTGGCTGCTGCACTGGAGGGTCCGATCCTCCTGACCGCCCGCGGCGGGCTGTCGGCCCAGGCCGCCGCGGAACTGCGGCGCCTCGCGCCGACGCGGGTGATCCTCCTGGGCGGCTACTCGGCGCTCGCCGCCTCCATGGAGGAGCAGGTGCGGGCCCAGGGCGTCGCGCAGGTAACCCGCGTTGCCGGGGCCGACCGTTACGAGACGGCGGCGGGCGTCGCACGAGCGGTCGCCAGTAGGGGAACCGTCTCTGCGGTCTACCTGACGGAGGGCGCACACCCTGACCCTCGGCGGGGATGGGCGGACGCGGTGTCTGTTTCGGCACTTGCTTCCCACAAGCGCCAGCCCATCTTGCTGGTCGGTCAGCGCCTTCCCGAACCGACCCGCCTGCTGCTGAGCGAGCTGCGCCCGGGCAAGGCCACCGTCGTTGGCGGCGAGGCCTCAGTTCCTGCCGACGTACTGCAGGCCGTCGCCTCTCTGGGGATTTCGGTCACGAGGATCAGCGGCCCCGACCGCTACGCCACTTCGGCGGCAGTGGCCGACCGAGCGCTGTCTGAGGGCATGGAACCCTCACGCGTATGGCTGGCGACCGGGCGGAACTATCCCGATGCCCTGACCGCAGGGCCGGCAGCCGCACGCAGCGGGTCCTTGCTGCTCCTGGTTGACGGGCGCTCCTACGACCCCACGCGCAACGGCCTAGCCTGGCTCTCGGACAAGCTGTTGACAGTCGAGCAGGTACGCCTGGTTGGCGGCCACGCGGCGATCACCGGCGACGTCCAGGTGCAGCTGGCCCAAAAGCTCAGGAAGGGGCCCAAGGCACCGCAGCCCACGCCCACAACCGAACCTAGTCCCGCACCCGCACCCGCGCCCGAGCCCAGCCCGTCACCCCAGCCGAGCCCCGGCTTGAAGGTCGGCCCCCAGACCGAGACGTGCTCGGGCGTGCGGGTCGCCCCCGGCAACGACCTGCACGCGCTCCTGGCGGGTCATCCCGAGGGCACCACGTTCTGCTTCCAGCCAGGGGAATACCGCCTCGCCGCCGCGCTTCGGCCAAAGAGCGGCCAGCGGCTGATCGGCTCGCCGGGTGCCGTGCTCAACGGCTCGAAACTCGTCACCAACGTGGTGCGTGACGGTACGCGGTGGGTCATCCCCAACCAGACCCAACAGCTGTGGGCGCCGGGAGAGTGCCATCCTGACTATCCCCTCTGCGCTCCTCCTGACCAGGTGTTCATCGACAGTGTGTCGTTACGGCCGGTGGCTACGCTCGCGGCACTGCGCCCAGGCACGTTCTTCTTTGACTACGGGGCCGACAAGATCTTCCTGGCCGACGACCCGACGATCCGCCAGCTGGAGGTCAGCGCCGGTCCGTCGGCAGCCGTCGCCGGTCACCACCGGCAGCAGTGGCCGAGCCCGGTCTCGGACTACGTCGAGGTCGCCAACTTCATCGTCGAGAAGTTCGCCAGCCCCGGGCAGTGGGGAGCCATCGACAGCTTCCATGCGGCAGGATGGCTTGTACGGAACAACGAGGTCCGGTTGAACCACGCGGTCGGTATCCGTCTCGGATCCGACGGACGCATCGCCAGCGGTGTCGCCCGGGGGAATCACGCGCACCACAATGGCCAACTCGGCGTCGGCTCCGGGACCAGCCTCGGCGCACTGATCGAAGGTAACCTCGTTGAGCACAACAACACCGCCGGTTTCCATCCCGGATGGGAGGCAGGCGGCATCAAGGTCGGCGCCACGCGCAACATGACCATCCGCAACAACGTGGTGCACAACAACTTCGGGGCGGGCATCTGGAGCGATGTCGACAACGTGAACCTGCTCGTCGAGGGCAACACTGTCACCGACAATCCCAGCGCGGGCATCTGGCACGAGATCAGCTGGGACGCAGTCATCCGCAACAACTATGTCGCTCGCAACGGTGGATACCATCCGTGGGCCTACGGAGCAGGGATCCAGGTTGCGATCTCTTCCAACGTCGAAGTCTACGGCAACACAGTCGAGGACAACTTCAACGACATCACCGTCATCCAGCAAAACCGTGGCGGCCTTGCACTGGGCAAGTGGGAATCGCGCAACGTCATCGTCCGCGACAACACCATCAAGACAAAGGGTGGCTACACGGGCGCGGCGCAGGACGTCGGCGACCCCAACTGGTACGACACCCACAACATCCGCTTCCAGGGCAACCACTACATCATCGGCACCAATCCAAAGCCGTTCCATTGGAAGGACGCCCGCCGCACACCCGCCGAGTGGCGTGCCTTCGGCAACGACTCGCTGGGCGTGTTCCAGTGACCGTCGCATTACTCCCCTCAGCTCGGCCGGGCGTAGGGCGACACCTCAATCAAGGATGGCGGCGCCACTTCCGGTGAGGACGTGTAGTTGAGACGACCGTGCCCCCGCCGTGGCGGGGGCACGGTCGTTGCCGGCCGGGGTTCGGGGCCGTCAGTCGGTGATCGCGGTGGACGGCGGCTTTGGCGGCCCACCAGCCCTGCAAGCCTGCCCGTCCCTGCTCTAACTAACCGCCACACCGGCCTACCTGCCATCCTCACCTCACGTGGCGCCCGACAGCCATGTGGTGCGTAGCTGCCTGCTCATAGGCGCGCAGTAGCGTCTCTGAGAAGGCGGTGGTGGGCCTCAGCGGACCCGGAGGTATCGGGGCTGGTTCGTTCATGAAACGATCGACGGCGGCCGCCAGGACTCTGGCAGTGGAACCGGGGCTGCTGGGGGCCACGGTGAAGGAAGGGCTCGCTGGCCAATGGCGCACCAGCTCCCTCGGTCCGCCATGAGCCAGACAAACCACCGGTGTCCCGAAGGATAGGGCTTCCGCGACGGCCAAGGTTGATTCGTCATGCAGGGCGGGATGGAGCAGCACGGCGGCCCGCGCGAGGCGCCGATGGAGCTCCTTTCGCTCAACGTGGCCCTCGAAGACCACCCGCTGCTGCAGGCCCCATGCCTTGACCGCTCGCTCCACTCGGCCACGATCTGGCCCGTTGCCGTACACGTGCAGCACCGCGTCCCGGCGGCGCATGTGTCGCAGCGTCCTGACAGCGAGCTTGCAGGCCTTCCAAGGGATGAGACGACCAACGAAGACAACCTCGTGGGTGCGTGCAGGCGGCGGTCCGACCGCCTCGACGGACGCGCAGGCGCCCTGCGGGTAGATGACGGTGCGGCCTGGACTGGCAACCACGGCCGCCGTTTCGACGTTGGCGACCCAGGCCACCGCCGCCTGCCGCTGAAGCCGGGCAATCGGTTGGTGACGAGCCAGGAGCCCCCGCCCTGTCCGGCGGAGCAGGAACTCACCCATGCCTCTGACGCCAAGTTCGGGAATTAGGGGTAACGGCGCCTCCACGCCCCCGCCCAGAGGCCCCCACACGAAAGGCTTGCCGAGCGCGCCCACCCCGGCCCGGGTCCAGTAGGCGCAAAGAGTGGCGTGATGGACCAAATCGAAGTCCACTTCTTCATCGAGCTCCCGAGCACGTTCTTTGGCACGCCGTTGCCATCGGTCCTGGTAGGCGTGGAAACGCAGTGTGCCGGTGTGGAGGAACCTGTCGATGCGCCCGCCGAGAGAGACACCCTCTATGTGGGCACGATCGGCGAGGCGGCGGGCGCGCAGCGCCTCCTGCACGGGCCGAACGCTTCCCGGATGCGTCAAGACCCAGACCTCATGCCTCCGGGTGGCCGCCAGCACGGCCTGCCACCCGACCTCCTGCTCTCCTCCGCGCCCCGGTTCGCACCAGATCGCCGACAGCAGCACCTTCACGGCCGGATCCGGGAACGCTGCGACGGGCCACTTTCCGCCGTCAACCCTGTTGAAGGGTCCTCCGGCTGGCGCATCCACGGCAAGGCACAGCCGATTCCCACGAGCGTCCACAGCCATAGCGCTGTCTGCGGGCCCTCCAGAGTTGGATCGAACACGGCATTCACGAGCATGCCGAGAACCGACAGGGAAAGCCAGGCGGCCAGTCGCCATTGCCGGGTGCCGGGCGCTGCCCGGCGCCGACCGTCGAACATGCTCTTTCCCCAAACGCTCCAAAACAGCAGCCACAGCGCCAGTCCGGGCAGACCGAGACGGGCAAGGAGCGTCATGTGCGAGTTGTGCGCGTTGCGCAGCCGCTGCTCGGTGTCGAAGGACACCTGATACCCGTAGTGATCGGCGAGGTTCGGCCCGAACCCGAGGCCCAAGGGGCCGTTGCGCCCAGCGAGCGTATCTTGCCCGATCTCTCCCCAGTAACTCAGCCGCCAGCGAACGGTTCCTTGCTGCATGCCTTCGGTGCTACCTTCCCCACCCATGAGCGTGCCGACGTTTTCGACAAACTGTGGTAGGGACACCTCTCGACCGTCCACGTCGATGCGAGCGTCCGTGACCGCCACGAGCGCTACCAGCAACAACAGCACGCCGAGCGTGGTTCCCGCAAAGGAGCGGTGTCGCGGAGCGGCCAGGGCGGTGCCGCCAAGGATGAGCGCCGCCGACACGATTGCTCCCCGGTTCGTCGTCCCTGCTATCAGCACGGAGCCCAATGCTGCTGCGGTTGCCAACAGCCGCAAGCGCTGGGCCCGCACGGTCGGTGCTTTGCAACACAGCCACACGAACGACAGGCCGATGGCGGCGTGAACACCGAGATCACCAGGCTTGAAGCCCAGTACCGCCACGTCCGTTCCGGGCATAGTCGGCCCGTACCAAGAGAACCGACGGTTGATGACCACCGCGACACCGGCCCACCCCAGAAACCAGGGAAGGATTCGGACGTACCAGGTCATAAGCAAGTCGAGGAACGGAGGATTGGTGCGTAGCACCACCGCGACGACGAGGGCGAACAGGCTGTAGTAGAGCAACGCTGCATCGCGGACCGCGAGGAGCCCGTACTCAGGCAGGTCCAGGAGGAGGCGTGCCGTTCCGAGAGCCAGGAGGAGGAGGAGTGCTTCGAGCGGCGGCGATCGCAGCAACGTGGGCAGCACCATCGAGCGTCGGCGGAACACGAGTGCAAGCCCGGCTCCAAGGAGGATCTCACCAAGGAAGATGGGGGTGCCCGGCACTCCGAGGTACGCAAACGGACGGTTGAAGAACAGGTAGCCGCACAAGGCGACCGCCAGCATGAACACATAGAGCTCCGGGGACGTCATTCCTCGCATGTGAGAGGTCAGCGGCGGCCGCAGGTCGCGGCCCCTCGATGCAGTAGCGAGCTCCACTCCACCTCCGTGAGGCACCCATGCCGTGGCCGCTTTGTCTCGCGGTGGATGCCTCACGACAAGTCTAGGGCAAGGTGGCAACATTGACGACGCTGTGAACTGCATCGGGCGCGCGCTTCCGCTGGTCCGCTGAACGGAGTGCCCGAGCACCGTTCGGCGGCATCGATGCCATCGGCTCCGGATGAAAGAGGACAGACTTGGAGCGTGACGAGTTCATCCGCTATGCGACCCACAAGCGCGGCAGGGTGTGGCGCGACGACTTCATCGTTTCGCGGTGCTCAGACAAGAGCGTGCTCGACGTCGGGTGCGTCGACCACACGCACCGGACATCCGAGGAGTTGGGGGGCGTGGCTTCATCGCCGGATACGCGAGACAGCCAAGGAGGCCATCGGGACAGATCACTTGACCGAGGACATAAAGGTCCTCAACGCTCAGGGCTACGACATCGTCCAAGCTGACGCGGAGGACTTCGACCTTGAGCGTAACGTTCGATGTGATCGTCGCCGGTGACATTATCGAACATCTGAACAACATCGGGAACTTCTTGCACTGCCTCAAGCGCCACATGACACCAGAGACCGACCTGATCCTTACCACGCCGAATCCTTTCGACGTGGAACGGTTCATCGTCTGCCTCATTCGCAACGCGGTGGGGGTGAACCCCGACCATACGGTATGGCTCGACCCAGTGGTTATGTGGCGCACCCTCGACCGAGCCGGCCTGCGGATTGTCGGGTTCACGTGGACAATGACGCGTTTTCGATCGATCAGCGGCCCGGGGGTAGCGTCACAACTGGCGCGAGTTTTGTCCGGATGGATCACTCGTGTTCGTCCTGCGATGCAGTCCGACTATGCCGTGGTTGTTAAGCTTTCCTAACATTCTCAGCTGAGCCGAGCTCCGTCGCGCAGGGCGTGGCCAGCAGGGCGTCGTCTTCTGGCGTCCGGGAGACTCCGAGGAGTGCGCGATAGTGAGCCCGGAAGATGCGAGCGGTGCGCCCCCAGCTGAACTCTCTGTGGCGAGCATGGCCTGCATCGACCAGGCGCTGGCGCACCGCGGCGTTGGTCCAGACTGTGGCCACAGCCTCGGCGATGGCGTCGACGTTGTAGGGGTTGAACGTGAGTGCGCCGCCGCGAGCGATCTCGCGCAGAGGTGAGATGTCGGAGCACACCACGGCAGTTCCCGCTTCGAAGGCTTCGAGGATGGGCAGGCCCCAGCCCTCGAACAGCGAGGGGAAGACGACGCCGCTGGCACGGAGGTAGAGCTGCCGGAGGGTACCCGCATCCACGAAGCCGAGCGGATGGACAAGGTCGTCGACGGCCAGGCGCCTTATCTCAGCTGCGACCGCCGGCCAGTGCTCGTTTTTCCTTCCGGTCAACACGAGCGCTACGTCGAGGTTCCATCGTGCACGCAGGCGGGCGATAGCCTGGATCAGCCGCAGGTGGTTCTTGTGCGGCCACGTCTGTGCAGGGAACAGCAAGAAGCGTTCCGGAAGGCCGAGCCGCGGGGACGCGGCGGCAGAAGTTCCATACGCCTCGGCGTACAGGCTCAGTATCGATGCCCATGGGACGACGATCACACGGGCTGGGTCGACACCGAGATGCCTGATGACGTCGTCGCGCCCGCCGGCAGTCATTACGGCGACAAGGCTGGCCTGGCGCGCCATGGCTCGGTACATAACACGCCGGTAGGCGCGCGTGAGCGGGTGCCAGAACTCGGGATGGTGGACGTGCTGAAGATCGTGCGGTTGGTAAATGTTCGGCAGCCGCGTGCGGAACCCACGCTGGCGCATGAAATGGACAAGATCAACATCCGCCGCCTCGACGGTACCGTCCGAGGCCGGTAGGACGTGCCCACGGCTGTCCGCCGCGTAATCGATGATCTTGCCGAGCAGGGGTGACGATCCGGCCAGCTGTCGCATCCGCGCACTCTTCGCATCGCCCGCGGAGCCCCCCACCAGCGGCTTGCAGGGACCTCGCAGCGCCGGCCGGAGCCACTCGTGGTCAGGGTACACGAGAAACAGGTACTCGTCGTCGCTGTCGACAAGCGTCGCCAGACCACTCGCGAGGCCGAGTACGGCTTGCTGAACCCCGCCTGGGTCGCCGTCAATGACCCTGGCATCGATCGCGATCCTCATAGCTCTGCCACTTTCGTCACTCGTTGCGACGTCAGTCCGGTCAACCGCCGCGCCGCGCCTCTCGCGGATAATCGACTTTCTGCTGCGCCCGCCGACGCCTGCGGTGCCGGCCCTTGATGGCGTGACCGTTGGTCTCCTTGCCGTTTGGCTCCTGGCCGTACTGGTAGGGCCCGTAGGCGCCGCGGCTGGGCTGGGCTCGGTTGAACACGTAGCCGAGCAGCGGGGCGCCGATGAAGCCGAGGCGTTCACGGGCTTCGGCGAGTAGCGCCATCGGCGTGCCGCGACTGACCACCATCACGATCCCATCGACCTGTCCGGCGATGGCAGAGGTGTCCGCCACCGCCAAAAGCGGGGGAGAGTCGAACACGACGAGGTCTGCGCGCTCCTTGATGCGCTGGACAGCCGTCCGGAACCCTGACGTGCGGAAGAAGGAACTGGCGCCCTCCACCGGTTTTCCGGCAGGCACCACGGACAGGCCCGTCCTCTCGGAGACCTGCCAGCGGTTGACGCACCAGTTCGATGGAATCGCGAAGTCGATGAGGTCCGTAAGACCGAGCTCGTCGGTCATGCCGGCTGCGCGGGACAGGCCCCGCATCCGCTCGTCGGCGTCCACGAGCAGCAAGTGGCGCCCGTCCCGGGCGGCGACGACTGCGAGGTTCACGGCCGTGGTGGTCTTGCCGTCCCCGGGAACGGCGCTCGTGACGAGGAAGCTGCGGGCGCCGTCGTCCTCGAGAGCGGACTCCAGCGACGCGAGGACGAAGGCATAGGCCTCAGCAGCGGCGGAGTGGGGCGCTGACACGGTGGGAGTCAGCCCGTCCACGCCCACGGCATGGAAGTCGGGTATCTCGCCGAGCAGGGGTGCGCCGAGCACGCGGGCCGGGTCGTGACGACTGTCTGCCTTCTGGGCGGCGTCGCCTCGCCACCACGCCACACCAGCCGCAGCGACGAAGGCGAGCAAGGCCGCCGTGGCCGCGTTGCGCACAGGGCGTGGCTGCACCGGCGACTCCGGCGCCGCCGCCGGCTCGAACAACTCCACGCCCGAGCCGTACAGCTCCGCATCCACGGCGAGCTGGGCGGCGCGCTCCTGGAACGCGGCTTGCTCCCCCGTCTCCTGGAGCTGGGCGAGGGCGGCGGCCGCGTTGGCGCGTACCTCCTTCGCAACGTGTTCCTGGTACGCCTCGGCCACCGCGTTCGCCAGCTCGGCGGCTGCGTGAGGTGTTCCATCACGGGCGCGGATCGTGATGACGTCCGACTCGGTCGCCGCCTCGGCTTCGACCGCAGCGCGGACTTCGTCCAGCGCCAGTCGGTCATCAATGCGCTCACGGGCCAGATCCAGCACTACCGTGGAGCTGATACGCTCGGCCTGGTTGCGCACGTGGCGGTTGGGGTCGCTGAAGGTGGGGCCGACCTCGGAGAAGACGCCGGCGTTGCGCGGATCGGCGAGGATCAGGCGCGCTTGCGCCTCGTAGCGGACGGGTTGGAGCAGCGAAACACCGCCGGCCATCCCCGCCAGGGCGATGACCGCGGCGAGCACCCGCCAGCGATACCGCCATACCGATTCGAGCAGACCCGGACCGGCATCCCACACCTCTTCGTGTTGTGCCTCCACCTTAACCTTGTCCATTTCGTGCGCCGCGTCGGCGAGAGGGGGCCTGGCGCGGCCTGCATCCCACCACGGGAGCTGCTGTCCACCGCGATACTGAGGGTAATCGGCGCGGCGGCGGGTCACCTTGAAGGGACGCAAATCACCGGAAGCGGCGAATGCTGGCTCGTCCGAGGGCAACCCGACGGCATGGGAGCAGCGCCTCCGAGCCGTCCTGGAAGCGGCCGCCGATCCAAACCGTCCCGGGTTATGAGGTGCGGAGGGCGCGGCGCCGACGGCGGGCGGCGAATACGGCCCCCCCGCCGGCAACCAGCAGCGCCAGTGCCAGTGCGAGCAATCCAACCGTGAACGCGCCGGTGGCGGCAAGGTTGCGGCTCGGCGCCGGGACGGCCGGTGCTCCAGCCCGCTGCGGGCCACCGGGAGCCCGGCCCTCGACAGCGCGGGCCTCGCCGGCCGGAACGGCGACTCCGGGTGCCGGAGCCACGCCCGTGGGCGGCACCGTGACGTCGCCGGGGCGGGTGATGTCGCCCGGCAGGGCGCCGCCGTAGGGATCGGTTTGCTGCGCGGCCGCGGGCAGGGCGAAAACCAGGATTGACAGCACCGCCACCAGAGCCAGAGCGAACCTTGTCACCGTGCACCCCTTCCCCTACCGAGAGTGATCCCTCGATTGCGGCCACAGTACCAGCATTGAGCGGGGATCACACCCCCCGAATGGAGGAAAGCAAGCTGCCATAGACCGGGAGATCTCGGCTCAGGAATCCCCGAACCCGGTCCCCGACCGAGGGAGCTCTGATGGGGGCGAACTCCAGGCTTGCCGTCCACGTACCTGAGACGTCACCAACCCATACGACCCGTTCGCGCTCGGCGGAAAACCCTTCCGGCGCAGAAGTGACCACCATCCCGTCGAGCGGCGTGATCTCGACCACCAACCGCGTCGGGCGGATCGTCGGCTGGTTCTGCACGGTAAGCCGGTACACTCCGCCGTCGCCCTGCGGCTCCCAGGCGTCGTCGAGCGTCCAGTCGAGCTCAACCCGCTCCGCTTCACCGCTGCGCAGAGGGACCATCGTGGTGAAGACCGGATGCCCGAGCTCCGTGTCCTCCCGCAGCACCCCCTCGGTCAGGCTGCGGCGGAATCCCTCGCGCCTGCAGCCCCGGGCGCAATAGACGCTGAGCAGCGACCGGTTTTCCCCCGGCGCGGCGTCGGCCACGTTGGGGCCGATCACGTAGGCAGGGGCTCCCTCCATTGGCGCGTGGTTTGCGAGCTCCACCGCGGCGGTCGCCGAGGCGGCGCCGTCTTCATGCAGCTCGACGCGGTAGTGGACCGTGCGGTCGGCGTAGAAGTCAGCCTTGTTCGCGGCGGCGTTGTTCACCACAGCGGCGAGGTAGTCGCCGTCGGGGTCCAGCAGGCGCCCGGCCACGCCGGCGTCCTCGAACGCCGCCTGCACCTCCGGGTCGCGTGCGTGCATGACGAGATGCCCGCCCCCGGCCGCGCCGCCGAGTGCTCTCACCGCGGCCACCGGGCTGCCGCCGGTGTCACCGGTGAGGAAGCGCTCGAGGGCGGCGGCGGCGACCGCACCGAGCAGCTCCTTGCGCGCATCCGGGTCGGTGAGCTGCCCGAAGGCCTCGTTGGCCACGTACGCCACGACCGTGTCGGCGTCGACCGTGCCGCCGCCGGGCACCTCAGCGGCCCCAGTGAGCGCAAGGAGGCCGGCCAGGGCGTGAGGGTGGACGACGATGGTGCCGTCCACCGCCGTGCCGGTTACCCGCTCGTAGAGCGCCTCGATGGCGGTGGCCGCCGACGGGAAGTCGGGCGTCATGTTGATGTTCTGCCAGAACCCGGCGCCGCCGTAGCGGTTGTAGCGGGCGGCGTAGTCGGGGTTGGGCGGCGCGATGTCGTCTGCGGGCACCACGGGCAGGTCATGAATGCTCGAGAAGCCCCCGATGTCGACGGCCCCGCGGTCGATGGTCAGGAGGGCGTACGCTCCGACCAGGCCGCCGCTGCCGCGCAGCTCCGCGGTGTTGGAGGCACCGAGGAAGTAGCGCTTCGGGCCGTCGCCACCGAGGAACGCTGGCAGGGCGTCGGTGACGCGCGCGGCCGTGGCGACGGCTGGGGCCCACTCGTTGAGCTTCGTGACCAGCTCAGCGCGGGCCTCGGCCAGCGGGCCGACAAGTCCCGTCTCCGGGGCGGTGGCCACGAGGCCGCGCGCCTCGGCGAGGAGCTCGTCGGCCCGCCGCAGGGCGGGTGCGATGCGTTCGATGGGCTCGAGGGGGATGACCCCTCCACGAGGGAGGAGCGCGCCCACGCCACCGGGTAGGTCGGCGAGCGCGCCCGCCACCTGCTGACCGCCAGCGGCGCTGCGCGCCCCCGCCGCTGCGAGCGCGGTGGCGCCGCGCACGTTCGGGCGGAGCACGGGCACGGCACGCAATGGCAGGACCGTTGGCCCCTCGAGCCGCCGCTGGGCGCTCGAGAACGCCTCCACGGCTCCAGTCAGGTCGCTGTGTGCCGTGGCCGGGTCGGCGTCGAGCAGCGCCGCCACCCCTCTCTGCGCGAGCTCGCGTGCCGCGGTCACCTCGGCGCGCACGGTGAGCAGGCTGATCGCGGCGTAGGCGCCCCAGGCGAGCAGCCCGCCGATGGCCAGGAGGACGAGAAGGGCGCGCAGCCGCCTCCGCTTCCTGCCCCGCTCGGGTTGGCTGCCGACGGGGGTGTCCACCGCCCGGGTGT
The DNA here is from genome assembly GCA_035540635.1 of Egibacteraceae bacterium. NCBI lineage: Bacteria > Bacillati > Actinomycetota > Nitriliruptoria > Egibacterales > Egibacteraceae > Egibacteraceae bacterium. The sequence continues at coordinate 53,331 of DATLGH010000073.1, forward strand.
CGCTCGTCACCTGCTTCGTCCCTCCTGTGAGGCGCCAGAGCGCCAGCGGAGACGATTCTCCCCTGTGTCTGGAGCAGGCGGTCTCCTCAGCGACCGCCGTGGGAGTGCTGGCGGGCGGCTACGGCCGGCTCGGGAAAGCTGGGAAGCCGGCTCGAACCCACGGTAGCGTCCGCAGTGACGCGCCGCGCGAGCGGGGCGGTGGTCAGTTGTCCCAGTCGAGCATGGCCGCGGTGACGGGCACGAACACGCGGGGTGCGAGGTTGTCGTCGATCGGCAGGACTCCGTCGGTGCGGCCCCGCGCCTGGGCGAGCGGGAGGGCCGGGTCGTTGACGTCGGCGATCGACAGGGTCGGGATGCCCGCCTCGATCGCGGCACCGGCCATGCCGTGGTCACCGACGACGAGGTCGGGTGGTTCGACGAGCTCGCCGAGCATCGCCTCCATGTAGCAGGCGACGTGGGTGTGCCGCAGCGACCCCCCGTCGCTCACGCAGGCGACCCCGTCGAGGAAGCGCACGTTGCGTCGCCCCGACTCGACGGTCTCGATCTCCTCGTCGTCGAGAGGGGCGAGCAGCTCGGAGCCCGCCCATTGCAGCGCGCGCGCGATCGCGGCGTAGTGCGGCAGCAGCCCGGTGGGATGGCCGGTGGCGAGCAGGACCCGCCCTCCGCCGCCGGCGGCGAACCTGGCGAGCCGTTCGCGGTGCACCATGATCGCCGCGAAGGTCGCGTCCGGGTCGATGTAGCCCGGTCCCGACGGGGACGAGCCGCCCGGGTCGCCACCGCACAGCTGCTGGACGGCGGACACCGCGTCGAGGAACGAGGCCGACCGCCAGTCGAACAGCCCGAACGTGTAGACCGGGTCCCCCGCGACGAGACGGGCGCAGTTCGTCAGCGTGCTCTGGGGGCTCGTGGCGACCTCGCCCGCGAGGCCGGTCGCGACGAGGTGGTCGCGGAGCTCCACCCGCCAACGGGTCCCCACCGACGTGCGCAGCGGGTTCACGTCAGCCGCTCCAAGAGGGCGAACGCGTTCGCCCTCAGCGCCTCGACGCTGCGGCGCGCCTCCTCGCGGCAGCCCTCGAGGTGATCGGCGGGCAGGCGCACCTCCTCGTCGAGGAAGTGCGACGGCGGGCGCTCCCCGACGCGCCGCTCGGCCTCGGCGAGCCAGTCCCAGGGCACCTCCCCCGGCAGGTCGGCGCCGGTGAGCTCCGCGAAGTAGATCGTCCAGGCGCGCGGGACGACCGAAGCGATCTGGTAGCCGCCTCCCCCGAGCGCGACCCAGCGCCCCCGCGCGGACCGGTGTGCGAGATCGTGCAGGCGCCGCGCGAGCTGGCTGTAGTCGTCGGTCGTGAGCATGAGATGGGCGAGCGGGTCGGTGGCGTGCGTGTCGCACCCCAGCTGCGTCACGAGCACCTCCGGGCGGAACGCGTCGAGCGCGTCGGGAACCACCGCGTCGAAGGCCTCGAGGTAGACCTCGCCCGGTGTGCTCGGGGCCAGCGGCACGTTCAGTGAGGAGCCGCGGGCGTCATCGTCCCCCACCTCCTCGGGGAACCCCGTCCCCGGGAAGAGGTAGCGCCCCGACTCGTGCAGGCTGACGGTCAGCACCCGCGGGTCGCGGTAGAAGAGGTCCTGAACCCCGTCGCCGTGGTGGGTGTCGACGTCGATGTAGGCGACCCGCTCGGCTCCTTGCCGCAGGAGCCACTCGATGGCGAAGGCGGGGTCGTTGTAGATGCAGAAGCCGGCCGCGTGATCGGCCATCGCGTGGTGCAGCCCGCCCGCGGGATTGAACGCGTGACTCACCCGACCCTCCCACACGGCCTGGGCTGCAGCGACGGAGGCGCCACACACCTGCAGCGAGGCCTCGTGCATGCCGGGGAACACCGGGTTGTCCCCGGGTCCGAGGCCGTAGCCGATGCCGCCGCCGCGCCGTGGGTCGGCGGACAGCCGCCGGACCACCTCGACGTACTCGGGGGTGTGCAGACGGACCACGTCGTCGTCGCCGAACGGAGCCCCGGGCAGGGTCAGCACGCCCTCGGCGGCGGTGAGGCCGCAGGCGCGGATGAGCGCGACGGTCAGCTCGACGCGTACGGGCTTCAGCGGGTGGGTGGGCCCGAAGTCGTAGTGCAGCTGGTCGTCGTTCCAGATGAGCGCGGTCGCCATGGGGGCAAGCCTACGCGTCCGCTCGGCGACAGAGCCGTCCGCTATCCTGCGGTGCCACCGACGACGTCGCCCGCGGTCGGATTGGGCCCTTGCGGCTGCGGGCATCCTCGAACCCGAAAAGGGAGGCACGCGCCATGGCCACGCAGACCGCCTACACCGTCCGCGCGACCTACACCGACATGGCCGGCGCACGGCGGGCCATCGCCACGCTGGAGCGCCACGGTATACCCGGCTCGGACATCAAGCTCGAGGGGCCGGGGGCGGAGGAGGCGGCGGCCGACGGGGACCAGGCCGACGCCGACGAGCGGTTCATGCACGAGGCGGAGAAGTCGGTCCTCATCGGTGCGGGCATCGGCGCACTGGCTGGCATGCTGATCGGGGTGGTCGGCGGGCTGATCTGGCTCGGCAACATGGGGATCTACCTCGCGGCGATCGCCGGACTCTTCGGCGGCGGCGGGCTCGGCTTCCTCGTCGGTGCGATCGCCCGGGTGCAGGAGAGCGACGCGGCCGAGCTCACGTTCGGCGACTCCGGCGGCAAGGAGGTCGTCGTGGCCCTCCACACCGAGAACCGGGAGGACATCGACAAGGCGCTCGAGCAGCTGCGCGACACCGACCCCCCTCCCGCCGAGCTGGAGAGCGTGGACGCCGACGGCAAGCCGCTCGACGACGCGTAGCGGTCCACCGGCTGGGCTACTCGTAGCGCAAGGCGACCACCGGGTCGAGGCGCCCCGCCCGGCGGGCCGGGAACACCCCGAACGCGACGCCCACGGCGAGGCTCACGCCGAAGGCGAGCGCGACGCTCCAGCCCGTGACCGTGGCCGGCAGGGGCGTGAAGCGCTGCGCGACCGCGGCAAGGCCCATCCCGGCGCCGATACCGAGGAACCCGCCCGCGCCGCAGAGCACGACCGCCTCGACGAGGAACTGCAGGGTGATGTCGCGGGTGCGCGCCCCGAGCGCCATGCGAAGGCCGATCTCGCGGGTGCGCTCGGAGACGCTCACGAGCATGATGTTGCTCACCCCGATGCCGCCGACGAGCAGGCTGATCCCCGCGATGGCGGCGAGCACGTACGTGAGCGTGTCGAGGATCTGCCCCGCGACGCCGAGGATCTCCTCCTGGGTGACGACGCTGAACTCCTCGTCGTCGAAGCGGACGGCGAGCTCGGCGCGGATCTCGTCGGCCACCGCGTCGAGCACGTCGGACTCGGGCGCCTTCACGAAGATCGTGTCGACCCGCCGTGTGCCGAAGAGCCGCTGGGCGGCGGTGATCGGCACGAGCACCTGCGCGTCGCGGTCCACGCCGAGGGTTGCGCCGAGCCGGTCGACGACGCCGATGACCCGGAAGCGCAGGCCCGCGATCGTCACCGTGCGGCCGAGCGCGTCGGCGTCACCGAACAGTCCCTCGGCGGCGCTCGCCCCGAGGACCGCGACCCGCCGCCCGGTGAGCACGTCGGAGGCGGTGAGGAACTCCCCGCGGGCGACCGGGCGGTTGACGACCTCGTCGAAGTCCTCGGTGACGCCGATCACGCTCGCGAACGCGGCGACGTTGTCGGCCCGCACGGTCTCACCGCTCGCGAGGTTGCCCGTGACCGCGGCCCGGCCGGCGAGACGCCGGTCGATGCGGTCGACGTCGTCGAGGGTGAACTTCGACAGCGTCGGCGCAGCCCCGAACTCGAAGGTGCCGGGAGCGACGATGAGCAGGTTCGAGCCGAGGTCCTCCACGCCGGCGGTGACCTCTTCGCGGGCGCCGCTGCCGACGGCGACGAGCAGGACGACGCTCATCACCCCGATGACGACGCCGAGCGTGGTGAGCGCAGAACGCAGCCGGTTCGCGGTGATGGCCGTGGCAGCGACCTTCGTCGCCTCGGTGAGCCTCACGGACGTGGCCCGCCCGTGTCCGAGGCGATCACCCCGTCACGCAGCGCGATGCGCCGGGGCGCCTGTGCCGCGACCTCGGGGTCGTGGGTGATGACGACGAGCGCGACCCCCGACGCCTCGTTCAGCCGACGCAGCAGCTCGAGCACTTCGCTGCCCGTGACGGTGTCGAGGTTGCCGGTCGGCTCGTCGGCGAGGACGAGGCGCGGCTCGGTCACGAGGGCCCGCGCGATGGCCACGCGCTGCTGCTCACCGCCGGACAGCTGCGCCGGCCGGTGCCCCGTGCGGTGACCGAGACCCACGGCGTCGAGCGCGGCCGCCGCCCGCTCCCGCCGCTCCACCCGCCCCACACCCCGGTAGACGAGAGGCAGGCCGACGTTGGCGAGCGCCGACGTGCGGGCGAGCAGCTGGAACTGCTGGAAGACGAAGCCGATGTCGCGGTTGCGCAGCGCGGCGAGCTCCCCGTCGGACAGGGTCGTGACGTCACGCCCGGAGAAGCGGACGGTGCCGGTGCTCGGGCGGTCGAGCGCGCCGAGCAGGTGCAGCAGCGTCGACTTGCCGGACCCGCTCGGGCCGACGATCGAGACGAACTGCCCCGGGTCGACCCGGAAGCTCACCCCGCGCAGGGCGTGGACGACGGCCGCGTCCTCGCGTTCCCTGCGGCGCGCACCGAGCCGGTAGGTCCGCGTGACGTTCTCGACGTCGACGACCGCGAGGTCCGCAGGGGCGGTGACGAGGTCGGTCACGGAATGACCCTCCCACTGCCCTCGTCGGGGGCCCTGCGCAGCCCCGTGCGTCGTCGTGTCGGCCTCATCGGAGGTCCGAGCGCGCCTGGACCTGGTCGCCGTCGGTCAGCCCTTCGAAGCCCGACACGACGACCCGGTCGTCGGTGGTGAGGCCGCCGTCGACCGCGGCGCGGTCGTCACCGATCGCCGCGACGGTCACCGCTACCTCCTCGGCCCGCCCGTCGCGGACGACGAACACGACCGTGCCGGGGTCGCGCTGCGACCCTGCCCCCGGTTGCGGGTCGCGGCGCACGAGCGCCCGTGAGGGGACGACGAGGGAGGCGTCGACCTCCCGCGTGGCGATCTCCGCGCTCGCGGTCATGCCGACCCGCACGCCGGCGAGGGTGTCGGCGTCGGGACCGGTGATGCGCACGCGGGCGGGAAAGCCGACGCCGCCCGCCTCGGTCGTCGCCGCCTCGATGTCGACGGACTCCACGACCCCGGAGAACTCCACGCCCGGGAAGGCGTCGATGAGCACGACCGCCGGCTGACCGGCGCGCACGGCCGGGGCGTCCACCTCGTCGACGTCCACGGTGACGTAGAGCGTGGACAGGTCGTAGACGGTGAAGAGCGTCTGCCCGGCCGTGACCGGCGCCCCGACGCGCAGGGTCCCTCCGCCGGCCGCGCCGGCCAGACCCGCCATGCCCCCCGCGGCGCCCGCGAGCCCCGGGGGCAGCCCGAGGCCGGCAGGCAGTGCGGCGAGTGGGCCCCCGTCCGCCGCGGCGGCCTCGCCGAGGCGGAGGGTGCCGTCGAAGGGGGCGGCCGCGGCCAGCTCGTCGGCCTGGCGGTCGGCGGCCGCCGCGGCGGCGTCAGCCTGGGCGCGCTGGGCCGCGGTCGCCTGCGCCACCGCCTGGTTGAGCGCGTCGGAGAGGCTGCGTGCGGTCTCGTCCTGGCCCGCGGCGACGGCCTCGGCGGCGGCGAGCAGCGCCGCTCGCGTGGTGAGGTAGGAGGCCTCCACGGCGTCGATGGCGCTCGTCGCCGCGGCGCGCTGGCCGGGATCGGCGATCGCCGCGGCCTGTGCGCGCGCCTCGTCGATCCGGGGACGGGTCCCTGCGTCGAGGTCGGCGACGGCCTGCGCGGCGCGGGCACGGGTGGCCGTCCCCCCGCCGTCGATCGCGATGCCCGACGTGCGGGCGGCGGCCTGCGCGGCGGCGGCCTGCTCGCGGGCGAGGTCGACCTGGCTCGACTCGAGGCGGACGACCACCTGTCCCGCGGTGACCGCGTCGCCGTCGGCGGCGTCGAGGGCGACGACGACGCCCGACACGGTCGCGGCGACGTCCTGACGAGCGGCGGCGTCCACCCGCGCCGGGGCGGACACCGTCTCCACCACCTGCCCGGCGGCGACGCGTTGGGTCGTGACCTCGGGGCGGTCGTCACCGAAGCAGCTCGTGGCGAGCAGCAGCGCGAGCAGGCCGAGCAGCGGCCGCAAAGGGGGAGGCATCCGTCCCATGCTATGTGCGCAAAACCGCGAACGGCGCCCTCGCCGGGGCGCCGTCTGGTGGAGCGAAGAGCCCTTTGGCGTCAGCCCTCGTCGGTGGCGACCGGCGCGAGCAGCTCGGGCAGGTCGAAGGCCAGATCGGCGAGGTGGCCGGCGCAGCAGCGGTGCGCCTCCAGGTGACCGGGCAGCTCCTCCTCGAGCGCCTGGCGCAGCGCCTGCACGCGGGCGGTGGCGTCGAGCGCCACGATGCCCAGCGTGTCCGCGCGTTCGACGGCCGTCCGCACCGCCTTCCGGCAGCACCCGAAGACGGGCATGTCGTCGCGCCAAGCGCCCTCGAACTCACGCAGCAGCGTGTCGGTGGCGGTGGTGGCGGTCGGCATCGTCACGTGATCTCCTGCACGTCCTGCGGTCTTGCGTCCGCTTCCGTGATTACCAGGCTACCCAACGCGAGGGCGCCCGCAACGAATGCTCACTCGCCGGCCAGCTCCGCCGAGCGGCGACGGGCGGCGTCGATGGCGTCGAGGAACGCCGCCCGCACCCGCTGCTGCTCGAGGACGCGGATGGCCGCGATCGTCGTCCCGCCCGGCGACGTGACCGCCTCCCTGAGCTCGACGGGGTGGCGGCCGGTCTCCCGCAGCATCTTCGCGCTGCCGACCATGGTCTGGATGATGAGCTCGGTCGCGATGTCGCGGGACAGCCCGAGGAGTATCCCGGCGTCGATCATCGCCTCGGCCAGGAGGAAGAAGTAGGCGGGGCCGGATCCCGACAGCGCGGTGACCGCGTCCATGTGCTCCTCGTCGAGGTGCACGACACGACCGACGTGGCCGAGGATCCCTTCGGCGATGCCGATGTGCTCAGGGCCGGCGTGCCGCCCCGGGGCGATGGCGCTCATCGCCTCGTCGACCTGCACGGGCACGTTCGACATGACGCGCACGACCGGGGTGTCGCCGGGGATGAGCGCGTCGATCGCCGCGGTGGTGACGCCGGCGACGACGGAGACGACCGTGTGGCGCCCGGTGATCTCGGGGGCGATCGTGCGCAGCAGGTCGCGGACGTTCTGCGGCTTCGTGGCGAGCAGCAGCACGTCCGAGGCGGTTGTCGCCCCCGGGGAGTCGGTGTCCGCGTGCACGCCGTAGGTCTCGGCGAGCAGTCGGGCCCGCTCCACGCGGCGCACCGTGCACCAGATCCGGTCCGGCTTCGCCCACCCTGCGCGCAGCAGCCCGTTCAGCAGGGCCTCGCCCATCCGCCCCGTCCCGAGGATCGCCAGTCTCCCGTCCATGCCTGCGCAGGCTACCCGGTGACCCAAGATTCCCGCCCCCGCGCGGGCTGGTCGGGGGGCGGGCGGGGCGGGGAGTCAGGTCCCCCGCAGGGCGCGGATGAAGAACCCGACGTTGGCGGGGCGCTCGGCGAGGCGGCGCATGAAGTAGGGGTACCACTGGTCGCCGAACGGCACGTAGACGCACAGCCGCCACCCGTCGCGCAGCAGCGCCTGCTGGAGGGCGGGCCGCACCCCGTAGAGCATCTGGAACTCGAAGCTGTCCCGGGCGCGCCCGAGCCGGGCGGCTGTGTCCTTCGCCCGGGCGATGAGCCGGTGGTCGTGGGTCGCCAGGCGGGGGTAGACCCCGTGTGCGAGCAGCCAGTCGGCGCAGGCGGCGAAGCTCGCGTCGACCGCCGCCCGCGTGCGGTAGGCCACGTCCCGAGGCTCGGCGTAGGCGCCCTTGCACAGCCGCAGGCTCGCCCCGGCGGCGGTCAGGCGGCGAAGGTCGGCGGGGGTCCGGCGGAGGTAGGCCTGCACCGCGCAGCCCACCGCGCCGTGTCCGTCCGCCTGGAGCCGCTCGACGAGGGCGACGGTGGGCTCCGTCACGTCGCTGCCCTCCATGTCGAGCGTGACGTGGGCGTCGAGGTCGCCGGCTGCTGCGGCGACGTCGGCGAGCAGCGCACGGCAGAGGTCCGGGTCGACGCGCAGGCCCATCTGGGTCGGCTTCACCGACACCCCGGCGTGCAGCCCCTCCACGCCGGCGCGTTCGAGCGCCGCGAGGACCACCCGGGCCGCGCCGCGCGCCGCCTCGGCGGTCGTCACGTCCTCGCCGAGGTAGTCGAGCGTCACCGACGCGCCCGCCCGCACGAGGCTGCGCGCGACGGCAAGGCCGTCGTCGAGTGTGTCGCCGGCGATGAACCGCTCCGCGACGCGGCGGGTGGCGCTCCGCCGGAGCACCTCCCGCTGCAGGACCGGGGAGGCCCCCGCCCGCAGCAGCGTGGCGCGCAGCAACCCCTACCCCGCGTTGCCGGGCCCGGAGGCGTCCACCGCCGAGCTCACGCCGGTTGCACCTCCCGAGCCGGGGCCTTCCCGCTGCCCGCAGGGTAGCCCCCGGAGCGGGCGGCGGCCCGGGCGACGCGAAAGCCCGCGGCGGATGCCGCGGGCCTCGCGTCCCCGCCGGTGCCCCGGCGGGTCCTTCAGCGTCAGTCGGTCGAGGGGCCTTGCAGGGCGGCCAGCGGGCCGTGCTTGCGCGAGCGGCTCCACCAGGTGATCGCACCAGCCGCGCCCATCAGGACGATGGCGAGGCCCATGCCCGTGCCACCGGTGCGCGGCAGCGAGGTGCTCGGCGTGGGCGTCGCCGGGGCGCCTGGGTCGATCGGCGTGGTCGTGCCGGCGGCCGGACCGAAGTTCGACACGCTCTCCATGCCGGGGCCCGACAGCTCGAGGCTCGGCAGGCCGAGGTTCCCGAGGTTGCCACCCAGCAGGCCCTCGACGAGGCCGGTGACCGTGCCGAGCAGACCGCCGATCCCGGCGAGCTGCTGCGCCTGTGCGCTCTGGGCGCGCATGCCGCCCTGCGACTGCGCCGAGGTGCCGAGCAGGCCACCGAGCAGGTCGAACTCGCCGAGCAGGCCGTTCACGACACCGAGCAGGCCGGCGTCGACGCCACCGAGACCGAGGTCGAGGTTGCTGAGGTCGACGCCCACGGTGAGCGGGGTGACCGCCGCGCGGGAGACCTGGAAGTCACCGTCGGTGCCGACGTTCTCGATGATCTCGAGGCCGCCGACGTTGACGATGCCGCTGAGGCTGCCACCGACGATCGGCAGGTTGCCGAGCAGGCCGGTCAGCGTCCCGGGCAGGCCCGACAGCGCCGACTTCAGCGCGTCGCAGCCGTTCACGGGAGCGGCGAGGCCGAGCACCCGCACGCCGCCGGCGTCGCACAGGGCGACCGCGGTCGCGTCCTGGCCGGCTGCGCTGCGCACCCCGAGGGTGAGCGTGTCGAGAGCGATCAGGTCGGTGCCGAGCAGGCCGTCGAGCAGGCCGGTCAGCGTGTCGAGCAGACCGCTGACGAGCCCCAGCAGGCCGTTCAGCAGCCCCTCGAGCTGGCCGACGAGGCCCGTGACGGTGCTGAGGACCCCTGTGAGCTCGGTGAGCTGGAGGTTCGCGGCGTTGAGGAGCGCCGACGTCTCGTTGAAGCTGCCGAGCTGGCCGCAGATCGCGGGCGCGAGCGGCAGGGCGCAGACACCGCTGTTCAGCAGGTTGACGGCGTCCTGGAGCGGCATGCCCCCGGTGATCTGGTTGAGGTTGGTCTGCAGACCGGCCACTTGCGCGGCGAGCGCGTCGACCTGGGCGACGAGGCCGCCGACGCTCGACAGGCCCAGGCCCGCGAGCAGTGCCTGCAGCTGGCTGGTGATGCCGTCGATGCCGGTGAGCGAGCCCGTCAGCTGCTCGACGATGGCGGTGAGCTGCAGGTCGGTCAGACCGAGGTCGCCGAGCAGCCCGAGGAGCGAGCCGAGGTCGAGGTTGTTGAGCAGGTCGAGCGGCAGCAGGTCTCCGAGGTTGAGCTCGAGGCCGCTGAGCACCGCACCGTTCTGGGCGGCGGCCTGCGCGGCGTTGGCCGTGGACAGCGAGCCTGTCTGCGGCAGCGCCACACCGAGGCCGGTGAGGCTGGTGACGCCGGTCAGCGTGGCGCTCAGCGCGTCGATGACCGAACGCGCCTCGCCGCCCTCGACGATGGCCGAGAGCTGTCCGACGGTGAGGGAGCCGAGGCCGTTCGGCAGGCTCGCCGACTCGCCGCCGGCCGTGTTCTGGCCGTCGGAGCGGGCGGTGAACTCCTGCCCGACCGCGAGGAGCTGGGACAGCGCGAACGGCTGGCCGTTGCCCCGGGCGTTGCGCTGCGCGTCGGTGTCGGTCGACGCGTAGCTCAGCAGCGAGCCGAGGTTGAGGTCAGCGAGGAGGTCGCTCACGACGGGAACGCCGTTGATGTCGAGAGCGAGGATGTCAAGCTTGGTGGTGGCCGTGCCCACGTCCGAGGGCGTCGCCGCGGCCGCGCCAGTGGCTGGCAGGGCGACGAGAGCAAGGACGGTGGCAAGGGCGAGGAAGCGGCGACTCAGTCGACTCATGTGATGTACCTCGTAGGTTGGCTGGCCGCCCCCCCAAGGAGCCGGCGCGGACTGCGGGGATTCTTCTCCTTACGGAGAGTTCTCCCGTTGCAACAGGATCAACGACCGGAGCGCCCAGCGGCTATGGCCTTGCGGGATGGTCTTTGACCCACCCGAAGTGACTAGTCCGCCGCCTCGTTCCAGCGCCGTCTCACGACGACAAGCCGACGCCCGAGCGGCACCCGAGCGACGACTCGAGCCAAGCCCCCGCAACGGGCGCTTCGCTCCGGCCGAAGGCTAGCGGACGCGGAGCTCCGCCGGACGGCGGGTGGGCGCACGGCCCTGTATCGGACGGACAGTTGACCGCCCCCGGACGCCGGACCGAAGAGCCGGTCGAGGACCTCGGGGGTTAGGGATGGTGCGCGTGTGCTCGCCGCGCAGAACGGTGAACCACGCGCGCGTCGTGTCGCCGGGGCGCGGGGAGAGCCGCTCGACCGCGAGGTCGTGGGAGGCCAACCAGCCGTCGACGACCTCGCCCGCGTCGCGGGCGGCGCTCACGCCCCCGTGGCGGCGCGCTGCTCGCGCCCGGCACGGGCGAGCACGTCGCGGTAGACGGCGAGGGTGGCCGCCGCCGTCCGCCGCCAGGAGTAGCGCGCCGCCTTGCGCCGTCCCGCCTCCCCGGCAGCGGCCCGTATCCGGGGGTCGGTGAGGTAGGGAACGAGCGCCCGGGCGAAGTCGAGCGGGTCGTCGCCCTGCACGAGCGTGCCCCCGCCCTCGCCGCCGATCGCTTCGGCGAGGCCGCTGACCGCCGAGCCCACGACGGGCGTGCCGCACGCCTGCGCTTCGAGCGCGACGAGGCCGAAGCTCTCCGAGCGGCTGGGCATGAGGACCGCGTCGGCGGCCCGGTACAGCAGCGCGAGTTCCGCCTGGGGGCGGGGCGCGAGCAGCGCGACCCGGTCGGCGATCCCGAGCTCGGCGGCGAGCCGGCGCAGCGCGAACGGGTCGGTGCGCCCGCGGCCGTCGCCACTCGGACCGCCGACCACGACGAGCCGCGTCGGCACGCCGTCGTCGGGCAGGAAGGCGTCGAGCGCCGCGAGGGCGCGCACGGCGATGTCGGGGCCCTTCAGGGGCTGGAGACGCCCGACGAACAGCACGATGCGCCCGTCACCGAGCGACCTGCGCGCGGCTGCGCGGTCGCCGCTGGCGGAGAAGACCCCGAGGTCCACGCCCGGCGTGACGACACGGACGCGTCCGGGCGGTGCGCCGTAGCGGTCGGCGAGCAGGGCGCGCTCGGCGCCGGTCGGCGCGATGATCGCATCGGCGTCCGCGACGACGCGGTCCTCCGCGGCCAGGCGGAGCACCGGCTCGGGAACGTCCCCGGGCGCAAGGCTTGCGTTCTTCACCCGGCCGAGCGTGTGGAAGCTCTGCACGAGCGGCAGTCCGAGGCGGCGGTTGGCCTGCCGCCCCACCCACCCGCTCATCCAGTAGTGACCGTGCAGCAGGTCGAGCTCGGGCACGGTCGGGTGGGCCGCGAGGCCGAGATAGAACGCGCACAGGTGGCTCGCGAGGTCGGACTTCGACAGGGCGGGGGGCCCGGCGGCGATGTGGTGCACGCGCAGTCCAGGCTCGGTGCTCACGGTGGGCGGCAGGTCGGACCCCCCCGCGCGGGTGAAGATCTCCACCTCGACGCCGCAGGCGGCGAGCTGGCGCGCGAGACAGACGATCGAGACGTTCATCCCGCCGCTGTCGCCCGTGCCGGGCTGGGCCAGGGGGGAGGTGTGCACGCTGAGCAGGCCGACGCGGCGAGGCTCGGCGGCCGGCGGGGCGCCCTGGGGGCGCTCGGCGGGATGCTCGGGGGTGCTCGTCATCCGCGGAACCATACCGCCCACCGCCCGCCGTCAGGCGGGGCGACCCGCGGGGGCCTCGTCGTCGTCCGCCGCCTCGCGCAGGAGGCGGATGTCGGCCCCGCTGTCGTCGGACCGGACGGGGCGGCTACATGCCCGTCTCCGCGGCCCAGTCCACGAGGCGGGGCGCGGGCTCGAGCCAGGCGCGCGCCGGCGCACCGCCCGGGGGCAGGGGGGTGCGCAGGAGCGCCCCCGGCACCGTCGCGCCGAGGGCGCGCAGCACCGCCGCCACGGGCGGCACCGCCGCGCGCCCCGCGCCGTCGGCCACCTTGACCGCCACCCCGACCGGTCCCCGCGATGTGGGCATGCCCGCCGCGAGCACACCCTCCGCGCCCCGCTTCGCGACGACGCGGCGATCGGACGCCATGAGCGCCGTGTCGGCGCAGCCGGCGCCGCCGACGAGGTCGGGCCGGGCGGTCATCGCGGCGCGCACCGCAGCGAGGGGCGCGCCGCCGTGTGCGGCGGCCAGCCGCGCGTAGCCGGCGGCGAGGCGCACGAGCGGCAACCGCCACGCCGGAGCCCCGCAGCCGTCGACCGCCGGGCCGGTGGGCGCGGCGCCGGTCACCGCGGCGAGGACCTCGCGCACCCGCGTCTGCAGGGGGCAGCCCGGGTCGAGGTAGCGCTCCGGCTCGCCGCCCCCCGCGGTGTGCGCCCACAGGAACGCCGCGTGCTTGCCGGAGCAGTTGTGCGCCAGCCGCGAGGGCTCGGTGGTGGTCCGCAGCGTGGCGGGGTCGGCGGGCCAGGCCGGCGGGCAGCGCAGGGCCGACTCGTCGAGACCGGCGACGGCGAGCAGGTGCGCCGCCTCGATCTGGGCGTCGTCGCTGCCGGTGTGGGAAGCGCACGCCACCGCCAGGCCGACCGGGTCGGGCGCCGCCCGCGCGAGCAGCGACGTCGTGGCGAGCGCCTGGAAGGGCTTGAGAGCGGAGCGGGGGTACACGAGCGCGTCGATGTCGCCGAGCCGGCCGACGACCGTCCCGTCCGCGTCGGCGACCGCCACGGCCCCGAGGTGCGTCGACTCGACGACCCCTCCACGGGTGAGCTGGGCGAGGGCCGCGGGCTGGAGGCCCACCGCTAGTCGTGTGCCGGCAGCACGTTCCCCGGCGCGTCACCGCCGTCGGCCCTCACGCGCGCTCCGGGATGCGCTGCATGGTGGCGAAGAGCTCGAGCGGGCTGAAGGGCTTCGTGAGGTAGGCGTCCGCACCCACCGCCTCCCCCCGTTCCCGGTCGAAGACACTGGCGCGGGCCGTGAGCAGGATGACCCCGATGCCCCGCAGCGCGGGGTCGGCGCGCAGCCGGGCGCAGACCTCGAAGCCGTCCATACCCGGCATCATGACGTCGAGCAGGACGAGGTCGGGCCGTGTCGCGCGCATCCGCGCGAGCGCGGACGGGCCGTCCTTGGCCTCGGAGTACGCGATCCCCTCGAGGTCGAGCAGCGTGCGCAGGAGCTCGCGGATCACCGGGTCGTCGTCCACGACGAGGACGTGGGCCGGCAGGGACCGCGGCGTCGCGCTCACGCGCCCCGACCGTGCGCGCCTCGCTGGAGGCCGAGATCCCCGGTCGACATCCTGCCGTCCTTCAACCGTGCGACGATCTCGTCCTGCAGCCGGTCGAGGTGGTCGAGCACACGCCGGCGCAGGTCCGAGACCGCCCGCTCGTCGCCGACCGTGCGCCGCAGCAGCTCGTCGAGCTCGTCGTCGTCGAGGTCGGGCAGCTGTCCGAGGCCGGCGTCGGCACGGTCCTCGGCCCGGCGGTCGTGACCGGAGCCGGGCACGTACACGGGCGCCAGGCGGGCCTGGGGCTGGGACCGGCGGGTCGAGACGTCGTCGGCGAGGATGGCGGGCAAGGACTCGATGAGGCCTCCGCTCGCATCACCCCGGCGCCGGGCCTGCTCGGCACGGGCGATGTCGATGCGCGCCTGCAGCAGTCGGCGCGTGTAGCTCAGGCGAGCCTCCTCCTCGCGGCAGTCGTCGCGCATCCCGAGGATCTCCTCGGAGGAGCGCTCGTCGAGGCCGTCGAGGAAATCGGGCGCGGCCACGCGGTCGATGCGCCGTCTGCCCTGCTCCGCCATCGCGGTCCCTCCGTCCGTCAGATGCGCCACCACGCTACCCGCGACAGCGGGTGCGGGCGAGGGTGAAGGGGTTCACCGGCGGCCCGTCGGCGGGATGGTACTGCCAGTGCAGATGCGCCGGGGTGGTGCGGGCCTTGCCGGTGTTGCCGACCGTGCCTCGTCGACGACGGGGGTGACCGCTACTACCACGCCCACCTCGTCCACCACCGGGGGTGGTGGCTGCCGGCTGAGCGCGCGCGCGTGCCGTCGCGGCGTCACCGCCTCAGGCGGGCAGCCCCCTCACGGCATCTCGGGGCGGTCGAGATCGGGCAGCTCGGCGAAGCGGCGGCGGTCCTTCGCGACCTCCTCCCAGGCGTCGCGACGGTTGCCGAACCCGTCGACCTTCACGCGCTTGCCCTCGAGGTCCTTGTAGATGGAGAAGAAGTGGCCGATCTCGGCGAGGAGGTGGTCGGGGACGTCGGAGATCTCCTGGACGTGCGACCAGCGCGGGTCGACGTGGGGGACGGTGATGATCTTCGCGTCCGGTCCCTTCTCGTCGGTCATCCAGAACACGCCGACGACACGCGCCCGGATCGAGCACCCGGGGAAGGTCGGCTCGCCGAGGATGACGAGCGCGTCGAGCGGGTCGCCGTCCTCGGCCCACGTGTCGGGGATGAAGCCGTAGTCGCCGGGATACTGGACGGCGGTGAACAGCATCCTGTCGAGGGTGAAGCGGCGGGTGTGGTGGTCCCATTCGTACTTGTTGCGTGAGCCCTTCGGGATCTCGACGAAGACCTCCACGACCTCCTGCTCACCCATGGGCGCAGCGTAGCCCACCCCCGGGAGGGGTAGGGCGGTGCCATGTCGAGCCCTGAGCCACCCCAGCCCCCCACCGAGCCGACGCCCCTGCCCGACCCGGGCGAGCCCACCC
>DATLGH010000074.1 GCA_035540635.1 Egibacteraceae bacterium
TCGCCCTACCCGATGCCCGACGAGGCGCCGGTGACCACGACCACCTGCCCACCGACTGGGCGCGGCCGGAACCGCCCTCGCGCGACAGCAGCGTCACGAGGCGTCGTCGAGGGCCGCGAGCACCGCGTGGGTCGTCACGCCGAGGACGACGTGGCCGACGATCCCCCGGGCATGCGCCTGCCACGGGTAATCCCGCTGCGGCCCCATGATCCGCAGAAGCCTCCCGGCGACCAGGTCGTTGGCGAGGTACAGCCCCGCACCCCACACCGCGCCCTTGCCGACGGTTACCGCCGGGTTGGCGCGCCGCAGCCTCGCGTAGACCATCCCCGGCCCGATGCCGAGCAGGTAGTGGATGAAGATGCCGCCGGCGTTCGGCTCGGACCTCGCCGCGCCGCTACCGGCCAGCTTCGCCAGGTGCCGGGCGCCGGCGTGCGCCGGGTCCTGGCCGAATTTCCTCGCCTTCTTCTCCTTCGCGATCGTCACCTTCGACTGCCGCCGGTACAGGAACCAGGTGACGACATCCATCACCCACACCCCGACCGTGCCCGCGGCCGCACCCTTGACCGTCTCGTCTCCCATCCGCTGCCTCCTTGTGCTCGCATGAGCCGGCCAGCGCCCTACCCGAGGCCGCCCCGCGCTACGCGCCAGCGCCCAAGTCCGTTTCCGACGATCGCTCGTGGGCAGCACGACGCCCGCGAACGAAGCGAGCACCGTGGCCAGCAGTGGCGCAGGACGAGTACTGGGCAAGGCGCTGGGTGGTTCAGCCTCAGCCTCGGCATCCCCCAGGTCCTTGCGGGTCACTTGCGCCTGCGACGGCGCCGACCGAGCAGGACGGCGGAGCCGGCCGCGGCGAGGCCGCCGGCGGCCAGCGCCATGGCGAGCGCGCGCATGGGAACCTCGACGGGCGTGGGCGGGCGTTCGCCGGCCTGCTCGCCGGTGCGGCGGATGCGCCACAGCGTGCCGGTGCCGAGCGGCATGCGGATGCCGCCGACCTCTGGGGCCAGGCTGATCTGCCCCCAGTCGACGACGTAGAGGGCCCCGTCGGGGCCGAACTGGCAGTGCGAGGGACGCTCCAGGCCGCGGTGTGGCAGCTTCGACGCGGGACCGGCCAGCTTGTTGACGGCGAAGTCCACGACCGTGCCGGTCTGCAGGTCGACCCGCACGACCTTGTAGCCGACCGGCGTCTTCGCCCGCGTGGTGACCGGAAAGACGTCGCCGTACAGCGCGACGAACGCGTTGCCGACGAACCCGAACGCCGGGTCGCGGGAGACGTCCAGGCCGTTGGCCGCCGCGTGGGGCTCGAAGGTGACGGCAGGCTTGGGCGGGTCAGGGTCGGGGTGGTCGGCGAGGACGGGCTCCTGGCCGCGGCCCGCCGGCCAGCTGGGGTCGTCGAGGCGGATGCCGGAGGAGAAGTCCGGCCATCCGTACCAGGCGCCGTCGTCGATCTCGTAGAGGTCGTCACGAGCAGCGACGACGTACCGGGCGCTGCGCTCATCGATGCCGTGGTTGGTCGCCAACAGGCGCCCGTCGGGATGGAAGGCGGTCCCGAAGGGGTTGCGCAGCCCCCACGCGACCACCTCCAGGTCGCTGCCGTCAGGGTTGCAGCGCAGGATGGCCCCGGAGCACTTCGTGTCGCCGGGGACGACCTGGCCGGGCGCGGTCTCGGTGCCGAACGGCACGTAGGCGCCGGTGCGCACAGTACGGCCCAGCCCACCGAGGACGTCGGCGAACTCGTAGTTGCGCCCCGCAAGGGCCACGTCCGTGGCCGGGACGTCGTGCAGGCCGGGGAACTCTCGCAACCACTCGTAGGAGTAGTTGTCGCCGCCCACCACACCGGAGTTCGTCGTGCTGCCCTGACCCCAGTAGAGCTTGCCGTCCGGGCCCGCCACCGGGTAGTTGGTCATGTGGTCGCCCCACGGCAAGCCCGTGACGATATCCTCGATGCGCCCGTCGGGTTCAAGGCGTGAGATGGCATCGGTATTGGCGAAGTACAGCCGCCCGCCCAGCCAGCACGCGCCGGTGAACGCGCCCTCGATCCGCCAGCGGTCCTCGGGCAGGTCGAAGAACACCTCCGTGTCACCGCTGTAGACGTCCACCCGCAGGATCCGGGGTTTCGACTCGATCTTGTGACCGCACTCGCTGACGTAGCAGAACCCCTCGTCGTCGAAACAGCAGTGCACGGGTGCGTTCAGACCCGTGGCGACCACCTCGGCTACGTAGCCGTCGGGCAGGAGGATGTCGGCGGGGTCGTGGCGCCGGCCGCTGCGCCGTACCAGCCGCATGCGTTGCACGAGCGGGTACAGAGGCGCGTACAGGTAACCGAGGGCGGTGTCCATCATGGGGGCCTTGACCATGCGCGTCAGCCGGCTCATGTCTCGTCCTCTCAGGGCCCTGCACGGCCCGGTCACTGGGCTACTGGGAAACCGCGTCGTCCAGGCGTATCCGCCACACCCGCCCGCTGCCGGCCCGCGCGTCGACCCCGTCGGCGGTCATCTCGAACCAGCCGAAGTCGAGCGCGTACAGCCACGGCCCATGGACGGCCACGTCGATCGGGCGCAGCAGTGGCCCCACACACAGCGGGTGCAGGGACCAGTCGTCCGGGTCGATGCGCGCCAGGCAGCGGCCGACGCGTGGGCCGCCTCCGGCGGTCATCGGGCGCTCGTCGCCGAAGAGGGCCACGATGAGGTGGCCGGCCCGGGGCCGTCCCGGTGGGATGACGGCGAACTTGACCGCTGCGGCATGCGCCGGGAACGCCAGCAACGGCCGTTGCGGCTGGGGCAGCTGGTCGTGGTTGGCCAGCAGGAACCGGGGCGCCGGTCCGCGTTGTGGCCGGTACCGCGGATCAGTGACCGGCTTCCCGCCGATGAAGTCGGGCCAGCCGTACCAGGCGCCCTGGCGGACCTCGAACAGCAGGTCGGGGCCGTTGCCGATGGGTCGGCTGCCCCGGTCGTCGGCGCCCTGGTCGGTGGCCAGCAGCCGGCCGTCGGGCAGGAAGCCCAGACCGAAGGCGTTGCGCAGCCCCCAGGCGACGAGCTCCAGCCCCCCGCCGTCGGGATCGCAGCGCATGACCGCGGCCGTAGCCGGTAGGCCAGCGGCCACCCGTTGACCGGGGCGGGTCGCCGTGCCGAACGGTGAGAACGCCCCGGTCACGGCCGTGGCGTCGTCGCTGGCCGCCGTGGGGTCGAGGGTGGTCGCGTTCTCCCCGGTGAGGACGACGTCGTAGCCGGGGACGTCGTGGGCGTGGGGAAGGCGCCCCAGCCAGCCGACCTCGTAGGCGTCGGGACCGACGATCCCGGAGTTGGTCATCGCGCCCTGGCTGAAGTAGAGCTTTTCGTCCGGCCCGAGCACCGTCATGTTCGTGTGGTAGTTGCCGGGGCCCGGCAGGCCGTCCACGACGACCGACAGGCTGCCCGAGGCGAGGTCAAGCCGGCTTATCCGCGCGGGGTGCCCCCCTTCGGAGACGTACAAACCGCCGCGGTGAAACGTCAGCCCGGTGACCGGGGGACGAAGACTGTCGACGATCGGTGCGGGCTGGCCGGCGGCCCCCAGCCGCACGACCCTGCCTCCCGGTGAGGCGCCCCCGAACGGCAGCCCCGCCTCGGCGACGTAGAGCCCGCCGTCCTCGTCGAACGCCACGCTGGTCGGCAACGACAGACCGGTGGCGACCGCTCGCAGGGGCACGTCGCCCGCCCGACCCTCAGCCATCGCCGGGCTCCCGGTTGCCGCCACTGTCCGCCGGCTGCGCGGCCCGGTCGGTCGCCGCGTCGGGCCGCTGAAGCCACCACAGCAGCGCGGTCGTAGCCAGGACGACGGTGAACACGATCGCGGTGCTGGCCACACTCGCCGCGACCGCGCCGGTGAGGGCGTAGACGAACGCGGCGGGCAGCGAGCCGATAGCCGCCGCCGCCATCGCCGGTCCCCAGCCGAGTGAGGAGGCCCCGGCCAGGATCGCCACCGTCTCGGCCAGCACTGGCACCGGTCGGCTCGCCACGATCGCCAGCGGCCCCCACCGCTCCAGCAGCGCGTCCGCGCGGCGGCGCTCGGGATCAGGTACGAGCCGCTCCAGGAGGCTCCCACCGCCCCGGCCGATCCCGAAGGCCACGACTGCCGCGCCCATGCTACCCGCAAGCGACAGCAGCGTGCCGGCGACGACGCCGAACAGCGCCCCGTGGGCGACCATGACCAGGCTGGAGGGCACAGGCAAGGCGACGTCGGCGACGAGGAGGCCGACGCCGACGGCCGCCGCCGCTCCGCCCGCTGTGCCCCGCAGCCAGGGCAGCGGGTCGGCGAGCAGGGGAACCTCGAGGCCTTCCACCACGAGAAAGCTCCCGACGAACACTGCGACCAGGGCCGAGACGACCGCGGGGTAGCGCCGCATGCGGCTGGCGACAGCGACCTCGGCGTCGTCGGCCGTCGTCCTCACCTCCCGCAGCACGGGTCCAGGCGAGACGCCAATACCCATTGGCGTCAGACGCACACCCCATTCCTTCAGCAGCGGCAGCTCGCGCTACCAGCCGATCTTCCCGATCGTGGCAAGGGCGGCAACGTCCCCCGAGGTGGTCCTTCGCCCCGCATACGCAGCAGACGGTGGACACCCTCGTCAGTCCCCCCGGGTGTGTTCTCGCGTCGTCGACCCGTTACTCCAGGTTCTCCCTCTCCTCGTCGGTGGGCTCTGTGGAGCCGCCCAGGTCGTCGCGCAAGGCTTCGGTGGGTGTCTTCCCCTGCATCTCCTCGGTAATCTGCTCGCCCACGCGTTTGAAGGATCCCTTCAGCGGCTTCTTGAACACGCCCTCGTCTTCCTGGGCGTCCTGCTCGTGGCCGTGCTGTTGCTCGTTCATTGCTACCTCCTCCGCCGCGGGGTGCGGCCGTCGCCTCGGGTTCTGCGTTGCACACATCGGCCCGGCTTCTACGTCCGGGGTTGTGTGTCCGCTCCGGTACGCCTGTCCGTCGCCCCCTGGTCGCCTCCGCCGAACGCGTCCTTTACCTTGCCCGCCGCCTGGTGGGCCACCGCCCCTGAGATCATGCTGCTATCCAGATCCTCGGTCCCGTCGGTGGGAGCTTCGAAGAGCAGGCGCTCGGCGTACGGGGCGTTGCGGCCCATGCTGTAGGCGACGGTGTTCTCCGCGGTCGCCTCCCGGGCCTCTTCGACCGTGCGCTTGCCCGTGACGATCTCGTGCACCAAGTTCATCGCCAGGATGTTGGCCGCCTCCGCATCGCAGCGGGCGGCCACCTCGCCCTTCGTGCGGTCCACGATGACGCTGCCGTCCCATTCGGCGATCGCACCGATCATGTCGGGCGGCACCCGGTAGTTGACGACCTGGGTGAGGAAGTCGGTGTGGGGTGCGGGGAAGTTGTGCGTCACCACGTCGCTGGTGATCTTTGTTTCCTTCCACGGACCGTTGTGGTACCAGAACAGCTTGGTAGGGGTGGCCTCGTTCGGCGGGCCGTACTTGTCGAGCAGCTGGCGGGCGACCCGCTGGTTGGGCTGCGGCCATGCCTCGATGATCCGCTCGGCGTCGCTGAGCGCGACCCTTTGCTGGGTCCCGTGCGAGGTTTCCGTCTCACCTTTGGCCTCGTGCGCGACGCCGTCCGCTGCGGCGCCGAGGTAGGTCGCCATGCGTTCGCCGGTCGACAACTCCTCCGCCTGCGACTGTCGTTGCTCCGTCATGGCCTTCCCTCCGTTTGGATGACGCTCCCAGCGTGTTGCCAGCGTCTACCGTCAATGTCCGGTAGCGTTACACTTCAAACCCACGGATGATCGGCAGCATGTCCGGCAGAAGCGTGGACAGTCCCGGGGGCGCGGGCTCGTCGAGGGGGACAGGTGGCGGTGTGGGCAGGCTTCACCCGGCGATACGGTCGAGGAGCCTGGGGAGCAGCGCTGGCCGTGGGGTTGCGACCAGCGCGCGGGAGGCCCTTTGTTGGTGATGACGGCCAGGAAGACGCTTGCCGCCCGTGCGGCAAGCGTCGGTGGTCCCTTGACACCCGGGCACGGGGCGGCGCGTGGTCGCCGCCGACTACGCTACGGCATGGTGAGTCGACAGCTGGCGCGACCACGGAACGATCCGCGCCAGTATGACGACCTGGCGGACGCGTGGTGGGAGCCGGGTGGGGCGTTCGCGGCGTTGCGCTGGATCGCCGCGGCTCGCGCCGAGGTGGTGCCCCCGCCCCCGCGTCCGGGGGCGGTGCTGGTCGATGCGGCGTGTGGCGGCGGGCTGATGGCGCCCTACGTGGGCGGCTACCGCCACGTGGGCGTGGACGTCAGCGCCTCGGCTGTGGCGGTGGCTGCCGCTCACGGCGTGGAGGTTGTGCGCGGTGACGTGACGGCGTTGCCGTTGGCCGACGGCATCGCCGACGTGGTGGTGGCGGGTGAGATCTTCGAGCACGTCAGCGACCTCGACGCGGCGGTGCGCGAGGTCACCCGCGTGCTCAAGCCGGGCGGGCTGCTGGTGTGCGACACGATCAACAACACCCCCTGGGCGCGTTTTGTCCTGGTCACCGTGGGCGAGCGGATCCGCGGTGTGGCGCCACCGGGCATCCACGACCCGGCCCTGTTCGTCGCACCCGACCGGCTGGTGGCGCTGTGCGCGCGGCACGGGGTCCACCTGCGGGTGTGGGGGTTGCGCCCGCGCCCGCTCGAGCTCCTGGGGTTCCTGGCGGACCGGGCTCGGCCGGTCCGGCTGCGCCCGACCCGCTCGCTGCGTGGGCTGTATCAGGGCGTGGGCCGCAAGGCGGCCGCGTGAACCCGGTCGCGGTGGCCGACGGGCTGGCGGGCCGCTTCGCCGAGCGTGCGGGCGGGTATGACCGCGACGCGTCGTTCCCGGTCGCCGACGTGGACGACCTGCGTGAAGCCGGCCTGCTGGGGCTGCTCGTGCCCCGCCGCCTCGGCGGGTCCGGCGTCGGTTTCTCCGGCTACGTCGAGGTCGCGGCGACGCTGGCGCGCGGCAGCGGCGCGACCGCCTTGGTGTTCAACATGCACGCCTCGGTGACGGGGGCGCTGGCAGGCGTGCCCGACGATCTCGCCCGAGTGCTCGGCGCCCCCGACAAGTTTTTTTCCTGGCGCGACCGGGTGCTGGCCGCGGCCGCGTCGGGGGCGGTGTATGGGGTGGCGATCACCGAACGTGGCGCCGGGTCGCGGCTGTCGGCGTTGCGAACGACCTACGAGCCCGAGGCGGACGGCTACCGGCTGCGCGGCCGCAAATCGGTGTGCACCGGAGCTGGCCACCTGGCCGCCTACCTGGTGGCGGCCCGCGCAGCCGACGCCGGACAAGACGAGGACGGACGGGTGTCCTACTTCCTGGTGCCCCACGGCGAGGGGCTGCGTGTCGTCGATGACTGGGACCCCCTGGGGATGCGGGCCACGGCCAGCAACGGCTTGGACCTGGACTGTCACGTGCCCGCTGAGGCGCTGATCGGCGGCGTGGAGGGGCTCGTGCTGCCGCTGGCCTACGCGATGCCGCAGTGGCTGGTGGCCTCCTACGCCGCTGTCTACGTCGGCGTCGCGCGGGCGATCGTGGCCGAGGCGCGCGATTGGGTGGCCTCACGCGTGGTGGCCGGGACCCAAGGCGGGCTGGGCGACGTGGGGTTCGTGCGCGCCCGTCTGGGCCGCGCCGACGCCCAGGTCGAAGCCGCCTGGACAGCGCTGGCGCACGCCGCTGGCCAGGTGGACGAGCGTCCCGGCGAGCCCGACACCAACCGGTGGATATACCGCGCAAAGCTGCTGGCCGGCGACGCGGCCACGCAAGCGGCCACCAGCCTCACCGAGGCTTGCGGCCTCGGACCGCTGCGCCGCGGCACCACCCTAGAGCGGCTGTTCCGCGACGCGCGCAGCGGTGCGATCATGCCGCCATCCAGTGACGTGTGCGCCGACTACCTGGGCACCGCTAGCCTCGGGCGCGACCCCACCACGGGAACCGATGTCCGCCCATGGTGACGGCCAACAAGGCGCCTGCGGGAGGCGGTCTCCCG
>DATLGH010000075.1 GCA_035540635.1 Egibacteraceae bacterium
GGCCGGCAGGGGTGGCGGCCGGCGCCGGCAGGGCCGGCGAGGCCGTGACCGCGATGCCGACGCCAGCGCCGAGGACGGACGCGATCAGCACCGCGAGCATGGTGTGGGAGACGCGCACAGGACGCCTCTACCCGGCATTCCTCCTTTGACACGTGTACGCGCCCCGAGTCTGGGGTAGCCAGTCCGCCGCGCGCCTTTTGGCCGCCGTCCCGAATCGTCAGGGCCCACCGTTAGGGAAGGAAACTTCATGCCGCGTCTTTCGAGCTTCGCGCCGGTCCTGCGGCCGACCTCTGCGCTGTTGTCACTGCTCGCCGGGCTGGCGCTGGCGATGCTCGCGCTGCTTCCCGCCTCGGCCCAGACCGTTCCACCGCCCGGCACCATCTCCCCGCCCGACACGGTCGAACCGCCCGCCACCACGGCCCCCGCGCCTGGCACAACCGCGCCGGCACCCGGCACCATCCAGCAACCGACGCGGGTGGAGGCCGGGCTGGGCGGCGCAGCAACCCCAGCACATCCGGCGACCGCTCCCGTCATCGCGGCGGCGCTGTTGGTGCTGGCGGTCGGGGCAGGGCACCTGCTGCGCCTGCGCGCAGCGCGACCCTAGCCCCCACCCTAGCCCTGCTGCTCGTGCGGGCCCGGCGGGGCGAGACCCCCTGCGCCTCCCGGCACCCTGCGCCTGCGAGAGACGACGCAGTTGCCTCGGTTGTATGCGCCCCCCCGCGCGGAACCGGCTGTCGAACGCCGGCGCAGTCGGGCGGCGGGGGCGCCTCGCGGTGCGAGCGGGGACATCCCTGGAACATGCCTCAATTTGGGGGCAGAGGATGTCTAGCCTGCGGGCGGGGCAATACGCGTCGGCAGTGGGCCCGGCGCCCGCAGGTGCGAACGGGGAAACCATGAACATCCCCTCATTCGTGCGTAGGAGGGTTACGAGCGAGTACTACCGACCTCGTAGGCGGCGCCGGGCCTGTAGACGGCGCCGGCCCGACAGCACCCTCCTACGAGGTCGGTAACAGAACATCGGCCGGCGACCAAACCGCGCGGCGAGGAGGTCCGAACCTCGAGCATGCTGCCGAGAACCGTGGTCGCGTTGATCGCGGCGAGCCTCACGCCCGCTGGTCGGAGATCCGCACAGGAAGGGACCAGCATCGCCAGGGGCCAGCGCCGCGACACCGTCATCAAGGATCAGTCCCAGGACGGAACGGAGGCGGGGGGGCTTCAGGACCCGCCAGCCAGCCGCGTGCGTCGGGGAACGACCACCGCGCTGGCGACCGCGGCCGGCTTCGCGCTCGGCATCGCGATCACCGTGGGGCCCTCGGCGCTCCGCGGCGAGCCGGCGGCCAGCGGTCCGCCGCGAGGCGCCCAGGACGTTCAGCTCGTCACCTCGCCGGACAACGAGCCGCCGGGCTCGCTCGGGCAGGCCGCCCGCGCGTCCTCGCCGGCCGCGAGCCCGCAGGGCGCCGTGGAGGCCTTTCTCGAGGCGGAGCGCGCCCGGGACTGGGAGACGTCGTTCCTGCTGCTGAGCGGGGCGGACCGTGCGCGCTTCCGCTCACCGGCCGGCTGGGTGGCCGCGCACCCGAACGCGCTGCCGCCGGTGACCGGCTACGACGTGCAGGGCGTCGCGGGGGACGGCGACCGCGCCGAGGTGATGGCCGTGACCGGCTTCGAGCCGAGCCTTGATCCCTTCGCCGGCCTGGTCCCCGCCCGGACGCAGGCGACGTGGGTGGTCACCGCCGAGGACGGCGGGTGGTTGGTGGCCCTCGGCGACTCCCGCTTCCGGCCGCTGCACCCCGCTGAGGACGCTGCTACCGACACGGTGCGGGACTGGGTCGCGGCACGTCAGGACTGCCGGTCGGACGCCGCCCTCGAGCATCACAACCTCCTGGGCGTGCCGTCGCTGGCGGACGGCCTCTGCGGTGCCGGCGGGCCCGTCGAGGTTGGCGACGTCGAGCGGCTGCGGGCGATCGACGCGGGGACGCTCCTGGCTGCCTACGGCGAGTCGGTGACCGACTGGGCACGCACGGTGCCCGTCACCGCTCCGACCAACCTGCGGGCCGTGCTCGCGCCGATCGGCCAGGACTGGGTGGTCATCGCCGTTCTCGTCGGCAGCGATCGGTCCCCGCGTTGACCGCTCGCTCACACCAAGGATCCGCTCGCCGCCACAGCTAGGAAAGGATGCAGCATGTCCCGCAGTCACCCCTCGCCCGCTCCACGTCGCCTCCTACCCGCGCTGCTCGCAGCGGGGCTGGCCGCGGCGCTCGCGCTCGCCCTGCTCGCGACCGTCGACGCGTCCAGCCACCGCGAGGCACCGCTGATCATGGAGGACCCGGTGGCGGACAACACGGACGTGTACGCCTTCGTGAGCAACGACCGGCCCGACACCGTCACGCTCATCAGCAACTTCATCCCCTTCCAGGAGCCCGGCGGGGGCCCGAACTACTTCCGCTTCGGTGAGGACGTCCGCTACACCATCAACATCGACAACAACGGCGACGCCGTCCCCAACATCGTCTACGAGTTCCGCTTCCAGAACGCGATTCAGGACCCGGACACGTTCCTGTACGCGGCGGGGCCGATCGACTCGCTCAACAGCCCCAACTACAACTTCCGGCAGACCATGACCGTCGCGGAGACGCGCAACGGCCAGCGCACCGAGCTCGGCAGCGGCCTGACCCTGCCGCCGGAGAACGTCGGGCCGCGCACCATCCCGGACGACCCGGGCTACGAGGCCATCGCCCAGCAGGCCATCCACGAGGTCGGCAACGGCGTGCGGGTGTTCGCCGGGCAGCGCGACGACGCCTTCGCCGTCGACATCGCCGCGATCTTCGACTTGGCGGGCCTGCGCCCGTTCAACGACGCGCACGCCGCGCAGCTGCCGACGGCGGAGGGCCGGGACACGTTCGCCGGCTACAACGTGCACACCATCGCGTTGCAGGTCCCGATCGCCCAGCTGGTCGATGCGGACCCGGTCATCGGGGTGTGGTCCACCGCGGAGCGCCAGGCCACGACTGTCGGGGACGACGGCCAGGCCACTGTCGCATTCCAGCAGATATCGCGCCTCGGGATGCCGCTGGTGAACGAGGTCGTCATCCCGCTCGGGCTCAAGGACGCCTTCAACGGGCTGCAGCCGGCGATGGACGCCGAGACCCTCACCGGCGTGGCCGCGCCCAACAGCGGGGCCACCGAGGGCGACATCCCGCTCGTCACCGACCCGATCCTGGCCAACGCGTTCGCCGAGGTCTACGGGTTGGATGTGCCGCCGCCGCCCCGCGAGGACCTCGTCGCGGTCTTCCTCACCGGCCTCGAGGGCGCCAACCAGCCCGCGGCCTTCGCCGCCGGCCAGGGCCAGCCGGCGGAGATGCTGCGGCTGAACACCGACGTGCCGCCGACGCACGACGACATCAACGACAACGACCGCATGGGCTTCCTCGCGGGCGAGATGGACGGGTTCCCCAACGGACGGCGGTTGGGCGACGACGTCGTCGACATCTCGCTGCGCGTCGTGGCGGGGGTGCTCGTCGACGGCTTCGACGTGGAGCCGAACAACCAGCTGAGCGACGGGGTTGTCCGCAACGACGTGCCTTTCCTGACCAGCTTCCCCTACATGGCGACGCCTCACCAGGGATACGAGCTCGACAACGCCGGGCGTCTCGCCGACCCGATCGAGCAGACCGCGCAGGTGGACGAGGCGGCCCCGAGGCCCGGGGCGCCCGCCCGGGATGACGGTGACGGCATGGCCTTCCCCGGCGGGTTCATCGGCCTGGGAGCTGCGATACTGCTGGTCCTCCTCGTCGTCGGTGGGCTGGCGATCGCCACCAAGCGCAGGGGCGCCTGACGTCCGCCGCCCACACGGCACGCCGGCCCCGGCCGCCCGTCCGGGGCCGGCGTGTACATCGCCTCCGGGGGTCTCCCGCCGCGGCAGCGGGCTGATCCTGCCGCCGGAGGCCCCCGGGCCGGGCGCACGGGCACTGGTCGAGGAAGTTGCCGGTGCTGGATCCCCTTGATGGCCGTGATCTGTACGGTCAAATCAAGTTCTGGGGTCGCTGTCAGCGGCTGGGCAGCTCGTTCGGGTCGAGGGTCTGGACCGTCGCCACCCACGCGAGGATCGACATCGCCCCGTGGCGCGAGGCCCCGCCGGCGATGACGAGGCGGTCGCCGATCACCGCGACCGCCGCGCCGTGCACGGCTAGGGGCGGGCGGGGAAGGGTCTGCCACGACCGGCCGTCGTAGTACCACGCCTCCTCGATCACGCCGCCGCCGGGGACCTCGGGGTCCTCACCACCGACCACGACGGGGAGGCCCTTGACCGAGGCGACGGCGGCCCCGCTCGTGGGAGACGGCAACGCCGGCCCGTTGCGCCACGCGTCGGCCTGCGGGTCGTAGATGTCGACACGGCTGGTGACCGCGCCGTTGCGCCCGCCGATGGCCCAGATCTCGCCGTCGACGACCGCGACGCCGAGGTGGTCGCGGGATTCGGGCAGCGGCGCGCCGGTGCGCCATGACCCGTCGTCGTAGATGAGCGTGCTCGCGCTGCGTCCCGCGCCGCCGATGACATAGACGACCCCGTCGACGGTGACCATCTGATGTCCCCAGCGGCCTTCGGGCATTGCCGGGCCGCGACGCCACCCGTCGCCGTCTTGCAGCCACACGTCCGCCTCGGGCGCCCAGTTGCGGGCGTGCTCGGACCCGCCGGCGACCATGAGGGTCCCGTCGTCGAGCGCCGTTGCCGCGGCGTGGTGCCGGGCCGCCGGCAGGCTCTGGCGGGCGCGCCACGCGTCGACCTCGGGGTCGTAGGCCCGCACGGCCTGTGACGTCCGGCCCGCGCCCGTCAGGCCGCCGACGACGACGAACTCCTCGCCGTCCTCGCTGAAGAGTGCGCCGGCGAGCGCGCCGGCGACCTCGCCGCGCCGGTCGGGCATCTCGGCGAGCAACGTCCATCCCCGGGCGTTCACCGGCTCCGGGGACCCCCTCCAGAGAACGGCGAGGGCGATCACCGGCACGAGCACGAGCGCGACGACGCCGCCGACGCCCCAAACCGCAGCCCGCATCAGACGCTCCGCCCGAACGCCGCGAGCAGCCGTGCCTGCGCGTCCGCGTCGTCGGGCAGGGGCTGGCGCTCGCCGATCGCGCCCGCAGCCCGGTACGCCTCCTCCTGACGCGCGAACCACGCGGCGAGCACGTCGACGAGCTCGGGGTCGAGCCGCTCGTCGGCGCCGACGGCGCGCGCGAGGTCCCACGCGTGGACGACGTGGTCGGCGGCGAGCTGCCGGAGGTAGAACCGTGCGGGGAAGTTTCCGAACGACAGGTGCACGGTGCGGTCCCGATCGACGTCCGCGGCGGCCTGCGTGGCGGCGGCGGCTGCCGCCTCCCAGGCCCCGACCGGGTCGTCGCCGAGCGGGTCGCCGGCCAGCCGGTCACCGACCTCGTCGATCGTCAGGCCCGCGAGAAGGGGCGGTGTCCAGCGACACTCGTCGACGATGTGCGCGACGAGGTCGCGGACGCTCCAGCCCTCGCACGGTGTCGGGTCCTGCCACTGACCGCTGCCGATCGCGGGCACCCGCGAACCGAACTCCGCGCACGCTCGCCTGTGCAGTATGACCACGTCCATCGCCCACAACCTCCGCACCCGTCCCGACGCGCATAACCTACAAACTCGCGGGCGGCCTGCGACCCGGCCGCTGTGTGACCGGACACTCTGGGGACACGACGGCTGCCGGCACAGGAGACACGGCGTTTGCAGGCCGCTTCAACGTTCCCGGGAAGGACTTCTCGCGCCCGCTACACGCCGGACACTGGCGACGGGAAGAGACCGGGTTCTGACCCCACCGGGTAGGGTCTTCAACGACCGCGCGGGGGCGGCGGTCGCCGCCCCTCACGAGGAGGCCGCATGCGAGGCGAGGCAGGAGAAAGCCGGGGGACACCGCGGCGGTCCTCCCCCGCGCCGGGTCACCGATGACCGCCTTCCGCCAGCGGGTGCGGGCGGTGATCGCCCGCCTCGAACCCGGTGAGATCGTGAGCTACGGCGAGGTCGCGGCCGCGGCGGGCTCTCCGGGTGCCGCCCGCGCGGTCGGGCGCGTGCTGCGCGGGCTCGACGGCGTGGCCTGGTGGCGGGTGGTGGGCGGGGACGGTCGCCTCGTCGCTCCCGACGCCGAGCGGCAGGCCCGGCTGCTTGCTGCGGAGGGCGTCCGCGTGCACCGGGGGCGGGCGGTGGCCGGGCCGGGCGCCGCCTCCTGACCCGCCGCCCCCGACTGGGGGGGCGGGGCAGCCGATACGGTGCGCCGGCACCCCCGCCCGTCAGCGCGCCGCCACCGATGTCGGGTCCTTCGCCGCCTGCACGAGGACGTTCGTGTAGTCGTGCTCGGGTGCGCCGATGAGCGCCTCGGCCGGACGGCACTCGACGAGCCTGCCCTGGTAGAGCACGGCGATGCGGTCGGCGACGGACCGGGCGACCGCGAGATCGTGGGTGATGAACAGGAACGCGATCCCGTGACGGTCGCGCAGGTCGGCGACCATGCGGAGCACGCTGGCCTGCAACGACACGTCGAGCATCGAGGTGGGCTCGTCGGCAACGACCAGTCGAGGTCGCCCGACGAGAGCCCGCGCGAACGCGACGCGTTGGCGCTGGCCGCCCGACAGCTCGTGGGGATAACGGCTACGCAGCTCCGGCCGGAGCCCCACCTCTCGGAGCGCCTCGGCGACGCGGGCGTCGATCTCGTCGGCGTCGCAGCCCGCGATGACGAGCGGCTCGGCGACCGTCCCGGCGACGCGCATCCCCGGATGCAGCGACTGGTAGGGGTCCTGCAGGACGAGGTGCATGCAGCGGCGGGCCTCGCGCAGCCGGGCGCGCGACAGGCTCGCGATGTCGGTGCCCTCGACGATCACCTCCCCCCGGTCGGGGCGGGCGAGACCGACGACCGTGCGCGCGAGGGTGCTCTTGCCGGAGCCGCTCTCGCCCACGAGGGCGAGCACCTGCCCCTCGGCCACGGTGAGCGACACGTCGTCGAGCGCGACCACCGGCTGGCGGCCGCGGCCGAGCAGCCCCCGGGGGGCGAAGCACTTGGTCACCGAACGCAGCTCGAGCACCGGGGAGGCGTCGGCCCGGGGCGGTGGTCGCGTCGCGCCGGGGCTGTCGATGGTCGGGATCGACTCGATCAGCCGGCACGTGCACGTGTGGGTCGGCGAGCCCGTCACCTGCGCTGCGTGCCCCGTCTCGACGATCTCGCCGTCGTCCATGACGAGGATGTCGTCGGCCACCCGCCCGACGAGCGCGAGGTCGTGGGACACGAGCAGCACGGTGAGCCCCAGGCGCGCCTGGAGGTCGAGCAGCAGCCGCAGCAGGGCGCCCTGCGTCACGACGTCGAGCCCCGTGGTCGGCTCGTCGGCGAGGAGCAGCGCGGGGTCGTTCGCGAGCGCCATCGCGATCACGGCTCGCTGGCGCATGCCGCCGCTGAACTCGTGGGGGTAGGCGCTGTGGCGGTGCGCGGGGAGCCCGACGAGCTCCAGCAGCTCCGTGGCCCGCTGCCGGGCGGCCTCGCGGCTTCGGGTGAGCGCCGCCGCCTCGGCGACCTGCCGGTGCACGGTGTAGGCGGGGTTCAGGGTGTTCATCGCGCTCTGCGGGACGAGGGCGACGTCGCGCCCCCGGACGGCGCGCAGGCAGCCACCAGGGCCGAGCAGGTCGCGCCCCTTGAACAGGACCTGCCCGCCGGTGATGCGGCCGGCAGACGGCAGCAGCCCGAGGAGCGCGAGCAGCAGCGTGGTCTTGCCGCAGCCGGACTCGCCGACGAGCCCGGTGATCCGGCCCTTGCGCATCGAGAACGTGACGCCCTTGACGGCGGTGACGGCCCCCGCGGGCGTGTCGTAGGCAACGGTGAGATTCTCCACGCGCAGGAGCTCCGGTGACGCGGTTTCGGTCCCCTTCGCGCGGCGCCGCGCGGGCGGGGCCGGCGTGGGCGCCCGCGACACCTGCTTGCGCAGCCGCGGGTCGGTGCGCTCCTCGATCGCGTACCCCACGAACGCGAAGCCGAGCACGAGCAGGGTCAAGCCGAAGCCCGGGGGCAGGATCCACCACATCCACGCGTCGGTGAGGATCGCGTTGCGGGCGTTCGCGAAGTACAGCATCGTGCCCCAGCTCATCCGCGCCGGGTCGCCCAGCCCGAGGAACGCGAGCGCCGCCTCGATCATCACCCCGATGTTCGCCGCGCGGATGAACTGCGCGCCGGCGAGCGGCGTGACGCGGGGCAGGACGTGGCGCAGCAGGACACGCGACGTACGCGCGCCCATCGCCTGGGCTGCGACGACGTGGTCGAACTCACGCACCTTGAGCACCTGGGAGCGCAAGACCCGCGCGGGGCGCACCCACAGACCCAGGCCGATGACGAGCACCGTCGTCCAGAGTCCCCGGCCGAAGAAAGCGGCGAGCACGAGCACGAGCGGGAGGAACGGCAGCGCGAGGGTCACGTCGACGAGGCGCATGAGCGCCGAGTCGATGGCCCCCCGGTGGTAGCCGGCGATCAGAGCCACCGCGAGGCCGACGACCACCGCCACAACCGCGGACAGCACACCGATGAGCAACGAGACCTGCGCCCCTTCGACGAACTGCGCGAAGAGGTCGCGGCCGGCGTCGTCGGTGCCGAGCAGGTGCGCGCCGCTCGGGCGCTGCAGCGGCAGGCCGGCCGGGGCAGTGGGGTCCTCACGCGTCAGTGCGGGACCGACGGTCGCCATGAGGAACAGCGCGGCGAGGAAGACCCCGCCGAGGATGCCGAGCACGCGTCCGGGACGTCTCACGAGGCCGGTCGCGGTCGACGGACCCGCGGGTCGAGCAGCGGGTAGGCGAGGTCGGCGATGATGTTCGCCGCGAGCACCATGAGCGCGAGGAAGAAGAACGCGCCCTGCAGCACTGGGTAGTCGCGGGCGATCACCGCGTCGTAGACGAGCCGGCCGAGACCGGGGTAGGCGAACACCGTCTCGACGACGGTCGTCGCTCCCGACAGGACGGCGACGTTGAGCATCGCCGCGGTCCACACGGGCAGCAGGGCGTTGCGTTGCGCGTGGCGGCGGATCGCCCCGTCGGGCAGGCCCTTCGCCGACGCGACCATGACGTAGTCCTCGCCGAGCTCGGACACCATCGCCGAGCGCGCGGTGAGGTAGATGAACCCGAGGGCGGCGATCGTCAGGGTCGCGGTCGGCAGCGCGGCGCGGATGGCGACGTCGGCGAAGAAGGCGACGCCGGTCGAGGGCACGCTCGGCAGCGCCCCGAACACCGGGAACAGCCCGAGCCACACGGAGAACACGAGGATGAGCAGGAGCCCGACGAAGAACGGCGGCAGCGAGTCGAGGAACATGACGAACGACAGTGTCCCGACGTCGGTGGCGCGCCCCCGCCGCCACGCCGAGCGGAACCCCGCGACCGTGCCGACGACCGTCGAGACGAGCACAGCGCTGAGCACGATGAGCAGCGTCCACGGCAGCCGTTCGAGCACGACCTCGGTGACCGGGCGCCCGTAGCGCACCGACGTGAGGAAGTCGCCGCGTGCGACGCCGTTCGCGTAGTTCCAGAACTGGACGTGGACGGGGTCGTCGAAGCCGAAGCGGGCCATCACCCGCTCCCGCTGCTCCTCGGTGACGCCCGAAGCGACTTCGGGTGGCAGCAGGAAGTCGATCGGGTCGCCCGGCGCCAGCCGCGGAATCAGGAAGTTGAGCATCACGAGCACGACGAGGACGAGCAGGTACTGGCCGATGCGGCGCGCGAGGTGACCGGCCATCAGCCGCGGACCCCCGAGATCCCGGCGGCCGCCGAGTCGGCGGCCGCCGCTGGGTGCGGCCTCACGCCCCCGTGACGTCGTCCGCGCGGTCCCGCCGCGTGAGGGCGACGGCGATGCCGATTGCGGCCAAGAGCCCGACGATGAGCGCGATGAGCCCCCACGGGGCGCCCTCGGCCGCCTCCTGCACGTCGTCGGGCAGGGCGACGGGCTCTTCGGCGCCAGGGTCGTCGTCGGCCGCGACCTCGTCGGCGTCGACCGCGGCGTACTCCGCGAGGAACGAGCGCTTCGTGAACGTCCCGTGACCGGGGTCGCCGATCCAGCCGTCGTAGGCGGCGGGGCGGTGCGCGTAGCTGCCGGTCGGGTAGTAGAGCACGATCGCCGGCGACTGCTCGGCGAACATCGACTGCAGCTCGTGGATGGCGTCGCGGCGCTCATCGAAATCGGTGATCTGCGACGCCTCGAGGGTGGCGGCGTTGAACTCCTCGTCGTCGAAGCCGCCGAAGAACGTGCCCTCGATGCCCGGCCCGAAGAAGAAGTAGAAGGTGTCGGGGTCGCCGTGCGCGTGCGCCTCGAGGTTCGTGACGAACGCGTCGAACTCACCACCTCGCCGGCGCTGCGCGAGGGTGGCCGGCTCGATCGCCTCGGGCGTCAGCTGGATGCCGGCCGCGGCGACCTGCTGCGCGGCGATGTCCATCGCCCGCTGGTGGAGCGGCTGCACGGCGGCGACCAGGACCGTGAAGCTCAGGGGCTCCCCGTCGGGGCCGAGCCGGATGCCCTCGTCGTTGCGCTCGTCGTAGCCGGCTTCGTCGAGGAGCTCCTCGGCGGCCTCGAGGTCGAACG
The DNA here is from genome assembly GCA_035540635.1 of Egibacteraceae bacterium. Classification (NCBI taxonomy): domain Bacteria; kingdom Bacillati; phylum Actinomycetota; class Nitriliruptoria; order Egibacterales; family Egibacteraceae; species Egibacteraceae bacterium. The sequence continues at coordinate 10,599 of DATLGH010000075.1, forward strand.
TGGACGTGTCGTCGGGGTCAGCCCAGTGCACCTCGGGATGCAGCCACCCGTCACGCCCGGGCTCGCCCTCGCCGAGCAGCACCCCGTCGACGATGGCCTGGCGGTCCATCGCGAGTCGGATGGCCCTGCGCAGTGCCGGGTCGCTCAGCGGTCCCTCCGTCATGTTGAAGTGCAGGTGCACGGACTCGAAGCGCGTGCTCTCGATGACCTCGATGTCGTCGTCGTCGCGCAGCTGATCGACGAGCTCGGGCGGCACGCCGACGTCCACCGCGTCGACCTGTCCTGCGCGCAGCGCCGCGAACGCCGCCGTGGGCTGGGGAACGATCGGCAGCTCGAGGCGGTCGACGAGGGGGGCCCCCATGAAGTAGTCGGTGTTCGCCTCCAGCACGTACTGCTGGTCGGGGACGATGTCGACCACCTCGAACGGGCCGGAGCCGACCGGCTCGATGTCGGTGGCCTCGTCGGGGTTGTCGATGCCCTCCCAGATGTGGCGCGGGATGATCGGCAGGTCTCCACCGGGCACCGCGGTGAACGTGGGGGCCGGCTCGTCGAAGACGAGGGTGACCGTCGTGTCGTCGACGACCTCGGAATGGGAGTACGGGGGGATCTGGTGGACGTGGTGCCCGTAGCGGCCCGGGTGCTCCACCTCGAGGTTGTAGTCGTAGGTGAACGCGACATCCTCGGCGGTCAGCGGCTCACCGTCGTGCCAGGTGACGCCGTCGCGGATGGTCACCGTCCACTCCGTGAAGTCGTCGTTCGGCTCGGCGGACTCGGCGAGCCACGGCTCGGGCTCCTCCCGCGCCTGCGACCAGAAGAGCGCGTCGTAGACAAGGTGGACGAGGTCGTGGGTGACCGGCAGGCCCTGCATCGTGAGCGTGAACGGGGTGATGTTGTTCTCGAACGCGTTGAAGGCGACGCGCACGGTGGTCTGCTCGTCGTCCTGGCCAGCGGCGGGGGCCACGAGAGCGACCGCGAGCAAAAGGGCGAGGCACAGCACGACAAGGGGGGAGCGAGGCATCCGGAAAAACCTTTCGATACGCCTGTGGAGCTCGGGGGCTCAAGTGTCTATCGACCCGTTCCCTCACGTTGTTGCGAGGTAAACATTCGGGGGGCGGGATCCCCGGGGGGCGCCGTAGGGGCTCGCGACGTAGTCGGTGACCGCCTCGCCGGTGAGGCGCAGTGGCGACGGGTCCGGCTTGCTGAGGTCGAGCTTGCCATGACGCGACCGATGAGGTTTCGCAGCTGCCCACGGTTGCCGGGCGGCGGCAGCCCCGTGTGGCGCACGTGGTAGTCGACGCTGAAGTGCGGGTCGGGAGCCCACACCGGCCGGTCACCCTAACTGCCGGACCGACCGCTGCGAGCGCGCGGGCCGGACCTAGCCTGGGCGCATGCGCTCCCACCTCGCCCTGCTCGTCGCTGCGGCCGTGCTCCTCACTGCGGGGCTCGCCCTTGTCGCCCGCGGCCTGCCCGCCGGCGAGCGCGCCACGAGCACCGGCGCCGCCGTCGACCCCGTGGACGCGCCCGCCGTCGACGCCGACGACCCGGCGGCGAACGGCCCCCTCGACGACCTGCTCGCACTCCCCGTCGCCGGCCCGCCGATCGCCCCCGACGACCCCTCGGCGCTCGCCGCGATCCTCGTCGCAGCCGAAGGGGCCATCCGCGACCCCGCCCGCCGGCCAGAGACGCTCGAGGCCGCCGGCCACTGGCAGCAGGTGGTCTACCGCAAGCTCGGCAACGAACCCGGGCTCGTCGACCCGACGCTCGCCGAGGTGCCCGTCGCGCTGCACCCGGCCGTCCGAGGGAACCTGTTCGCGGGCGCGCGGCTCGCGGCGATGCACACCCCCGCCGATCCCGCCGAGCCGCCCACAGTCCGCAAGCTGCCGGCGTGGCGGATCGTGCCGCCCCCGCCCGCCGACGAGCTGAAGTCCTACTACCACGAGGCGGAGCTCGCGACGGACGTGCCTTGGACGTACCTCGCCGCGGTCAACCTCGTCGAGACGCGGATGGGCCGAATCCGGGGGGACAGCGTCGCGGGCGCGCAGGGGCCGATGCAGTTCATGCCCGCGACGTGGGCGGAGTGGGGCGAGGGCAGCGTCCACGACCACCGCGACGCGATCCTCGCCGCCG
>DATLGH010000076.1 GCA_035540635.1 Egibacteraceae bacterium
CGCGCTCGCGGGACAGGCCGCCCGGTCCGAGCGCGGACAGGCGCCGCTTGTGCGTGAGTCCCGACAGCGGGTTGGTCTGGTCCATGAACTGGGAGAGCTGGCTTGCGCCGAAGAACTCCTTGATGGCCGCCACGACGGGGCGGATGTTGATGAGGGTCTGGGGGGTGATCGCCTCGACGTCCTGCGTCGTCATGCGCTCGCGGACGACCCGCTCCATGCGTGACAGCCCGATGCGGACCTGGTTCTGGATGAGCTCGCCGACGCTGCGCAGGCGGCGGTTGCCGAAGTGGTCGATGTCGTCGGTGTCGTACCCGTCGATGTCCTTTGCCAGCTGGACGAGGTAGGACATCGTGGCGAGGACGTCCTCCTTGGTGAGGATCGACGCGAACGACGGGGCCCGGGCCTCGACCGGCGACAGGGCGACGGCCGCCTGGTTGCCGGCGCGCTCGGCCGCCTGGACGAGACGCGCGGGGATGCCCTCGGCGGACAACGGCTTGGCCTCCTCGGGCGTCCGAAGACCGAGCCACACGAGCTCCTCGCCGAGCTTCTTGTTCACCTTGTAGCGGCCGACCTTCGCGAGGTCGTAGCGCTTGTTGTTGAAGAACAGGTTTATGAGCAGGCCACCCGCGCTCTCGGCGGTCGGCGGCTCGCCGGGACGCAGCTTGCGGTAGATGTCCTGCAACGCGTCGCTCGGGTTGGCGAAGCCGTCCTTCTCGAGCGTGCGCGCGATGACCTCCGCGCCGTCGAAGAAGTCGAGCACCTCCTGGTCGGGGATCGGCGTCTCGAGCGTCTCGCGGTCGGCGAGCACGTACTCGCCGCTCGCGGCGTCGTAGACGATCCCCCGCAGCGCTCGGTAGAGCACGGTGAGGTGCTGACGACGCTTGCGGTCGACGCGCACGCCCGCGAACCCGCGCTTGTCGACCTCGAACTCCAGCCAGGCGCCCCGGGACGGGATGACCTTGCAGCCGAAGACGTCGCGCCCGACGGACTTGTCGATCGACTTGTCGAAGTACACGCCGGGGGACCGCACGAGCTGCGAGACGACGACGCGCTCGGTGCCGTTGATGATGAAGGTGCCCCCGCTGGTCATCATCGGGAAGTCGCCCATGAAGACCGTCTGGGACTTGATCTCGCCGGTCGTGCGGTTCACGAACTCCGCCGTTACGAACAGCGGCGCGGCGTACGTCATGTCCTTCTCTTTGCACTCCTCCTCGGAGTGCTTGGGCTCCTCGAAGCGGTGCTCGGAGAACGACAGCGCCATCTGGCCGGTGAAGTCCTCGATCGGGGAGATCTCCTCGAAGACCTCGGCGAGCCCGCCGTCGCGCAGCCAGTGGAAGGAGCCGCGCTGGATGGCGATGAGGTCGAGGTCCTCGACCGGCATCGGCTCCTTGATCTTGGCGAAGGACACACGGCCGTGGGCGCGCTGACGCGCGCCATCGCTCACACGAGGCGTCGGCAAGGGTTACTCCTCCAGAACGAAGCGGAGCGGATCACGAAGTCGCGGCGGTGGGGACACCCGGCGGCGACGCGGTATGCCGCCACGACCCCGGCGGCGGGGGTGCTGCACAGGCGACCAAGGGCAGGAGACAAGGCGAACGAGCAGTGTACCGTGCCGCTACACTGCTTTCAAGCGCCGGAGCCTTCACTGCACGCCGCGTGGGCCACCCAACTCCTTCACCGAGGGTCCGTGGACCCCGAGACTGCCGCGCTCGGCCGGGGGTGTCAAGGGGGGAGTGGGCGGCCCCACCGCGCCGGTCACCTGCGGTCCGCGGGGGAACTACTTGACCTCGACGCTGCCGCCGGCGGCCTCGATGGCGTCCCTCGCCTTGTCGGCGGTCTCCCGGTCCACGCCCTCGAGCACGGGCTTCGGCGCGCCGTCGACGAGGTCCTTGGCCTCCTTCAGGCCGAGGCTCGTGAGAGCACGGACCTCCTTGATGACCTGGATCTTCTTCTCGCCGGCGGAGGTGAGGACGACGTCGAACGCCGTCTGCTCCTCCTCGGCGGGAGCGGCGTCGCCGCCGGCGGCGGCGCCGGGGGCGGCCACGGCGACCGGAGCCGCGGCGGTGACGTCGAACTCCTCCTCGAACGCCTTCACGAACTCGCTGAGCTCGAGGAGGGTCATGCCCTTGAACGCGTCGAGCAGCTCGTCGGTGCTGAGGTTCGCCATCTGAGAGTCTCCTTCTTACCGTGTCGCGTGAGTGGTCCGACTGCTGTGGGGACGGGCCTTACTCGCCGACCGCTTCGCCGTCCGGGGACTGCCCGTCCGTCGCGCCCCCGGACTTCTTGTCGGCGAGCGCCGCGAAGAGCCGTGCGGCCTTGCTGAGGCTTGCCTGCGCGAGGCGAGCAGGCTGAGCGACGACCGCCTCGAACATGCCCGCGAGGCGCGCGAGGAGCTGCTCGCGGGACTCGAGGTCCGCCAGGCGCAGCGTCTCCTCGGCGTCGAGCAGGCGGCCGTCGAGGATGCCGCCCTTCACGACGAGGGCGGGATGCTCGCGGGAGAACGCACGCAGTGCCTTCGCTGCCGCGACGGGGTCCCCGGTGCAGAAGGTCACCGCGGTCGGACCGGTGAGCAACTCGTCGGGGATGTCGATGCCCGCGTCGCGGGCGGCGATACGCGTGAGGGTGTTCTTGACGACCTTGTACTCGGCCTCGTTCTTGCGCAGCTCCGCACGCAGCTGCGCGAGCTCGCCCACGGTCAGTCCCCGGTACTCGGTCAGGACCGCCGCGTTCGCGCCGCTCAGGCGGTCCCGGACCTCGGTCACCACCGCGACCTTCTCGGGTCTTGCCATCAGCTCGCTCCTTGCCGGAAAGAAAAAGGCCTCCCGCACACCGGGAGGCACACTCCGCTCGGTTGGAGAGCGAACCTCGGCTGGTCGGCCCTCGGGCCTGTTACCCGCGCTGCGGGACCAACGGTCTACGGCGAACCCCACAGTACCGCCCCGCCCGGCCGTGTCAAAGCCGGCGACGGCGCGAAGCCGCCGTCACGAGGCGGCGAGCTCCTCTTCCTCCCACAGCTCCCGCGTCCGGGTCGGGTCGATGCGGATGGACGGCCCCTGCGAGGTCGACACGTGGATCCTGCGCAAGTACCGGCCCTTGGCGGCGGCCGGGCGCTGGCGCAGGAGCTCGTCGATCACCGCGGCGTAGTTCTCGACGAGCTGGCGGGGGGTGAACGAGGCCTTGCCGATGACGAGGTGGACGTTGGCCTGGCGGTCGGTGCGGTAGTCGACGCGGCCGGCCTTGATCTCGGCGACGGCCTTCGCGACGTCCATCGTGACCGTCCCCGTCTTCGGGTTCGGCATGAGACCACGGGGGCCGAGCACCTTGCCGAAGCGGCCGACCTTGCCCATCTGGTCGGGCGTGGCGATGACCGCGTCGAAGTCGAGGTTGCCCGCCTCGATCAGCGCCGTCACCTCGGCGGAACCGACGATGTCGGCTCCGGCCTCCTCGGCCTCCGCCGCTTTGGCGCCCTCGGCGAAGACCGCGACGCGGGCGGTCTTGCCGGTGCCGTGGGGCAGCGCCACGGAGCCACGGACCATCTGGTCGGCCTTGCGGGGGTCCACGCCGAGCCGGAAGGCGAGGTCGACGGTGGGGTCGTAGGAGACCGTCGTCGTCTCCTTGACGAGCCGCAACGCGGCGGCGGGTGTGTAGAGGCGGTCGGGATCGACCTTCTCGGACGCGACCTGGTAGCGCTTGCCGCGACGGGCCATGGCTTGTTCCTCCTGTGCTGCGTGCTGTGGTGCGAGCGGGCGGCGCAGCCGCCCTCCCACGACGGGCGACGGTGCTACTGGACGACGAGACCCATGGATCGGGCGGTGCCCTCGATGATCTTCGTCGCGCCCTCGATGTCGACGGCGTTGAGGTCGTCCATCTTGCGCTCGGCGATCTCGCGGACCGCGTCGCGGGAGATCGTGCCGACCTTGTTGCGGTTGGGCTCACCCGAGCCCTTGTCGAGCTTCGCAGCCTTCAGCAGCAGCTTCGCCGCGGGCGGCGTCTTCGTCACGAACGTGAACGAGCGGTCCTCGTAGACGGTGATCTCCACGGGGACGACGTCGCCGATCTGAGGCTGCGTCCGCTCGTTGTAGGCCTTGCAGAACTCCATGATGTTGACGCCGTGCTGACCGAGCGCCGGGCCCACCGGCGGCGCCGGCGTCGCCTGACCCGCCGGGATCTGCAGCTTGATGAGCGCCATGACCTTCTTGGCCATTTGAGTTTCTCACTTCCTCTGAGGGTTGTGGCCGGTCCGCGAGCCGGGCCGGAGTGGGTAAAGGACCGTTCGGCCCCGGAGGGCCGGGCCGTGACCCGACCTGACGGCAGTCACAGCTTCGCCACCTGGTCGAAGCCGAGCTCGACGGGGGTCTCCCGGCCGAAGATCGACACGAGGACCTTGAGCTTCGACTGGTCGGCGTTGATCTCCGAGATCGTACCGGTGAAGTCGGCGAACGGGCCCTGGGTCACGCGGACGTTCTCGTTCTCCTCGAACTCGACCGTCGGCGTGACCTTCTCCGCCTCGTCGGGCTCGGCGAGGATCGCCTCGACCTCCGACAGCGACAGCGGCACGGGGCGCGCGCCGGGAGGGCCGACGAAACCGGTCACCGCGGGGGTGTTGCGCACGACGTACCAGGAGTCGTCGTCGAGCTCCATGCGCACGAGGACGTAGCCCGGGAAGACCTTGCGCTGGACCGACTGCTTCTTGCCGCCCTTGATCTCGACGGCCTCCTCGGTGGGGATGATGACGTCGAAGATCCGGTCTTCCATGTTCATCGACTGGATGCGGTTCTCGAGGTTCGCCTTCACCTTCGCCTCGTAGCCGGCGTAGGTGTGCACGACGTAGAAGTCCCCGGGCAGGCGCGCGAAGTCGAGCCGGGAGGGGCGCCGGTCGGGCTCGGGCTCGTCGTCGACGGCATCGGCCGGCAAGGGCGCGGCCGCGCCGTCGTCGGCGAAGAGGTTGTCGAGGTCCTCGCCGGCGCGCTCGGCGGTCTCGGCGCCGGCGGCGGCGAGCAGGTCGTCGAAGTCGTCCTCGTCAGGAGAGCCCGGGTCGGTGGGGTCCTCCTGCGTCTCCCGCACGCCAGTGCCGCCGAGCGCGGCACCTACGTCGTCGCCGGCGGACCGGGCGGTGTCCTCGCCCACGAGCCCCGGTGCGGGAGCCTCGTCGGCGGCGGGGTCCGGCCGCGCCTCGCTGGCGGGGACCGGCGGCCCGTCGGACTGGTCGACCTCCTCGGGCGCGGGGGTCGCCTCGCGCAGGGGGTTCTCGCTCATGAGAAGATCCGCAGTGCGAACTCGCCGAACAGCTGGTCGAGGCCGAAGATGAACAACGTGACGACCGCCACCGCGACGAGCACGACGATGCTGTAGGACGCGACCTCTTTGCGCGACGGCCACACCACCCGCTTCAGCTCGCCGCGGATCTCCCGGGTGAACTGCCGGGGGCTCGTGCGCTTCTTCTTCGTTTCCGGCAGAGCCTCAGCGGTGACGTCGACCTCTTTCTCGGCGCGCCGCTTCTGCCGTTCCATATCGCGCTTGAATTCGCGACTCACAGGCTGCTCCTCGTGGGTCCTGCCAACCGCCGGCGGCACGGCCGGTGGAGGTGGCAGGGGCGGAGGGACTCGAACCCCCGACCTTCGGTTTTGGAGACCGACGCTCTGCCAGTTGAGCTACGCCCCTCGATGGCCCGGGTGGCCGTTGGGCGTGGGCCCCACGCCCTTACATGAAAAACCACTGTCCGGAAGACAGCGGACCGCCAGTATAGGGTCCCTCCTCGCTCGGTGACAACCGGTGCCGTGGGGGTGGGGCGCCACCCTCTGGGCCGTTGCCGCCGAGACCTGCCACCTCGCTCGGCTCACACATCTCCAACCCCTGCGCCGCGTCGGGCCCGCACCGTCGCCGGCGGCATACCCTGCTGCCGATGGCCGATCGCGAGCTCGAGCGCTATGTGGCGGGCCTGCGGCCGGCGGTCGAGGGCGGCTCGCTCGACGGGGTGCTCGGCGGTGTCGCCGCTGCGGTGGCCTGCGCCCGCGGGGTCACGCTTGCCGGGGCGCCACTGCCTGCACGCCCCGGCGCCGCAGCCGCGCTCATGCCGCCGCCACGCCTGGCACGCCCGGAACTGCTCGGTCAGGTCTACGAAGCGCTGCGTCCCCGCGCCGCGCGGCGGACGGCGGGCGCCTTCTACACCCCCGAGGCGGTCGCACGGGCGCTCGCGGCGGCCGTCCTCGACCCACTGCACGCCCACCCCCGCCGCGTGCGGGTGGCGGACCCCGCGGTCGGCGGGGGGGCGTTCCTGCTCGCCGCGGCCCGTCACCTGTGCGCGCGCGGCGCCGACGCCCGCGGGGTCGTGCTCCGCGGCCTGTACGGGGTGGACGTCGATCCGACCGCGGTGGCGGTGACGCGCACCGCGCTCGCCATCCTCGCCGGCGGGACGCCGCCGCCTGCTGCCCACGTGCGCGTCGCCGACGCGCTCGGCGTCGAGGGCGCGCTCCCGAACGGCCTCGACGCCGTCGTTGGCAACCCCCCCTTCCTCAGCCAGCTCGCCGCGGCCACCGCCCGCTCGCCGGCGGCCCGGCAGTCCCTGAGAGCGCGCTTCGGCGAGGCCGCCGGCGGCTACGCCGACACCGCCAACCTCTTCCTCCTGCTCGGGCTGGGGCTCGTGCGCGACGGCGGGCGGGTCGGGCTCGTCCTGCCCGACTCCTTCCTCGTGGCACGCGACGCGGGACCCGCCCGTCGGGCGGCGGCGGCGGTTGCGGCACTCGAGTGGCTGTGGCTGGCCGGCGAGCCGGTGTTCGCCGCCGGCGTGCGGGTGTGCGCGCCGGTGTTCGCGGTCGGGCGCCCCCAGCGCGCACTGGTCCGGCGCTTCGGGCCGGCGTTCGCCGAGCGGCACCCCCTGCCGCTCAGCGGCGCACGTCTGCGGGCGCTGCCGACCTGGGGCGGCCTCGGCGCGGACCTGCTCGGCGTCCCCGCGGTCGACGTGGCCGGCAGCGGCACGCTCGGCGACCACGGCAGGGCCACCGCCGGCTTCCGTGACGAGTACTACGGTCTCATCCCCTACGTCTTCGACGGCGACGGGCACCGTGACGACGAGCGCCGCTACCCCCGCCTGCTCACCACCGGGCTCATCGACCCGGCGAGGAGCTTGTGGGGGGTCGTGCGGACACGGTTCGCCAAGCAGCGGTTCACGCGTCCCCGGGTCGATGTGGTGCGGCTGCGCCGCGAGTCCCCGCTCGGGCCCTGGTCACGGGCGCGGCTCGTGCCCAAGGTCCTCGTCGCGACGCAGACCCGGGTCCTGGAAGCCGTCGCCGACCCCTGCGGCGAGTGGCTGCCGTCCACGCCGACCATCACCGTCGAGACCCCGGCCGAGCAGGTGTGGCACCTGGCCGCGGCGCTGAACTCGCCCCCGCTCGCGGCCGTGGCGCTGCGCCGGCATGCCGGGGCGGCCCTGTCGCCCGACGCGATCACCCTGAGCGCGCGCCATGTCGCCGCCCTGCCGGCCCCGACGCAGGGAGGGGACTGGGACGAGGCCGCGGCGGCCGTGCGGGCGGCCGCGGCGGCCACCACGGAGGGCGGGTGGCGCGACGCGCTCGAGCACGCCGGACGGGCGATGTGCCTGGCCTACCGCGTTGACGACCCCGACGGCCTTCTCGCCTGGTGGTCGGCGCGCCTTCCCCCCTGGCGCAGCGCTCACCCGGCGCAGTCCTAGCACCCCGGCCCGCGCTTACACAGATCAGGCGGCAGCGTCCCGAACCGCGCATCCCCTTCAGTCGAGCTGAACGACCGCTCGTGACCGGCGACGGTCCACGACCTTCGCCCCGTCGGGCAGCTCGACCCACACCGACAGCGTCGCGGTGCGGGTCTCCGAATCCATCTCGACGACTTCACCACCGACGGTCACCGCCGATCCCACGGGGCAGGGAGCCCGGAACGTCGTGGCGAGCCGCTTGACCTTCTCCGGCCCGCCCGCCCAGGCCGTGACGACGCGCGACACGAGCCCCATGTTCAGCATGCCGTGCGCGATGACCCCGCCGGTCGGGCTGACCTCGGCCGCGAACTTCTCCTCCCAGTGCAGCGGGTTGAAGTCGCCGCTCGCGCCGGCGTAGCGGATCAGCCTGGCCTGGTCGAGGGTCTCGGTCGCCGTGGGGATCTGCTGGCCGACGTCGACCTCGTCGTAGCGCGGCACCTACGCGTCCTCGGGCGGTGCGAGGAACACGACGGTGCCGCGGCTCGTCACCGCGGGTTCGCCGCTCGCGACGTCGACGCAGTCGATCTGGAGCGTGAGGAACTCGCTGCGGGCACGCGACAGGATGTCGGTGATCCAGGGGCTGCATGCGAGGACGTCCCCCGGGCGCAGCGGCCGGTGCCATTCGTACTCCTGGCTGCCGTGCACGAGCGCGTCGCCCGCACCGAGCTCGAGGTCTGCGCAGAGCAGGTCGACGCCCCGGACGACGGTGAAGCAGGCGGCGAACGTGGGGGGAGCGACGACGTCGGCGGTGTCGTCGCCCAAGGCCGGGTCGTCGACGCCGGTGGCCCATGCGTACTCGCGGATCTTCTCCCGGCAGACCTCGTAGCGATAGGACGGGTAACGGTGCCCGATGCGGGCGGGGTTCAGGGTGATGACTCCTCCTCGCGGCGCCTCGTCCGCGCCCGGGCGCTCGTGCGCCGCGGTGCGCGCCGACGGCCGAAGGCTACTCGCGGGTGGCGGTGGCGACGCCGCCCCGGGGGGCGAGCACCATCGTCGTGAACCGGCCTTCCATCGCCGAGCGCGCCTCGACCTGCGCGACGTCCCCGAGCTCCTCGGTCAGGCGGTCGAGCAGCTGCGTGCCGAGCTCGGGACGGCGCATCTCGCGCCGCCGGAACATGACCTGCACGCGCACGGAGTGCCCGGCCTCGAGGAACTTGCGCGCCTGGCGCACCTTCGTGGCGAAGTCATGGTCGTCGATCTTCGGCCGCAGCCGAATCGCCTTCTGCCCCGTCGCCCGCTGCTGCTTGCGGGCTTCCCGCTCAGCCCGCTCCTGCTCGTACAGGTGCTTGCCGTAGTCCATCACCTTCGCGACCGGGGGGTTGGCCTGGGGGGCCACCTCGACAAGGTCGAGGTCGAGCTGCTTGGCCGCGTCGATGGCCATCTTGAGGGGCACGACGCCGATCTGCTTGCCTTCCGGACCGATGAGTCGCACCTCCTTGGCGCGTATCTCGGCGTTCACGTTGAGCCGCTTCGTCATGCTCCTCCAATGGTGCGTGTCTGCACCACCGCGCTACTTGGTCTCCCGGTGGGCCCGGTGGCTGTTGCACCGGGGGCAGTACTTGCGCATCTCCAACCGCTCCCGCTGGGTGCTGCGGTTCTTCGTCGTGACGTAGTTGCGTTCCTTGCACTCCGTACACGCCAGGGTCACCTTCGGGCGGGTGTCGTTCGCCATTCTCCTACCTCTCTCGAAGTTTCGCTAGCCCCGCGCAGTCACCGGCGACCGCCGGCCGCGCCGCCAGGCGGCTCAGGAACCGGGGGGTGGGGGCACCGAACACTCACTTGATGATCTTGGTGACGCGGCCGGCGCCGACGGTGCGCCCGCCCTCGCGGATGGCGAAGCGCAGTCCCTCTTCCATGGCGATCGGGGCGATCAGCTCCACGGTCATCTCGGTGTTGTCACCCGGCATGACCATCTCGCTGCCCTCGGGCAGGCTGACCGTCCCCGTCACGTCGGTCGTGCGGAAGTAGAACTGCGGCCGGTAGTTGTCGAAGAACGGCGTGTGGCGACCACCCTCGTCCTTGGACAGGATGTACACCTGCGCGTGGAACTGGGTGTGCGGCGTGATCGTGCCCGGCTTGCACAGCACCTGACCACGCTCAACATCGTCCTTCTTCGTGCCCCGCAACAGCACCCCGATGTTGTCACCCGCACGCCCCTCGTCGAGCAGCTTGCGGAACATCTCCACACCGGTCACCGTCGTCGACGTCGTGTCCCGGATCCCCACGATCTCCACCGTCTCACCGGTGCGCACGATCCCCTGCTCAACCCGGCCCGTCACCACCGTGCCGCGACCGGTGATCGAGAACACATCCTCCACCGGCATCAAGAACGGCTTGTCGACCTCACGCTCGGGCTCGGGGATGTACTCATCCACCGCCGCCATCAGATCCAGGATGTTTTGCTCCCAGGCCTCGTCACCCTCCAACGCCTTGAGCGCGCTGCCCTTGATCACCGGGATGTCATCACCAGGAAACTCATACGAGCTGAGCAGCTCACGCACCTCGAGCTCCACCAGCTCCAACAGCTCCTCGTCGTCGACCATGTCCGCCTTGTTCAAGAACACCACGATCGAGGGCACCCCCACCTGACGCGCCAGCAGCACATGCTCACGCGTCTGCGGCATCGGCCCGTCAGCCGCCGACACCACCAGGATCGCCCCGTCCATCTGCGCCGCACCCGTGATCATGTTCTTCACGTAGTCCGCATGCCCCGGACAGTCCACATGCGCGTAATGGCGATTCTCCGTCTCATACTCCACATGCGACACCGAGATCGTGATCCCCCGCTCACGCTCCTCCGGCGCCTTGTCGATCTGATCAAACGGCGTGAACGCCACATCCGGATTGTGCTTGTGCAACACATTCGTGATCGCCGCGGTCAACGTCGTCTTACCGTGGTCGATATGGCCGATCGTCCCAATGTTCAGATGCGGCTTCGTCCGCTCGAACTTCGCCTTCGCCAT
>DATLGH010000077.1 GCA_035540635.1 Egibacteraceae bacterium
GTCGGGCACCGACGGCGCAGGTTGGGGGGTGTCTGGTGATGTCGGGGGCCGCGGGCCGAGGCGGGCGTCGGCGGCGGACAGGGCAGCGCGGGCTTGGTCCGCGGCGACCTCGGGCAGGCCCTGCTCGACCAGGAGGGCCAGGCGCCGTCGGGCCACGATGGCGGCGGCGTCGACGCGGCCGGCCAGCTGCGTGTCGGCGCCGGCCAGCTCGCCTGCGCGGGCCAGCAGCCGGGCGTGGGCGGCGATCGCCTCGGCGAGCAGCGCCGGGTCGTCGCCGTGGTCGGCCAGGGTCGCGGCCTCGTCCAGCCGGCGATCGGCGAAGGTCAGGTGGCGTTCGACGGTGCGTGCTGGGGGCAGGGGTGCGGCCAGGACCAGCTGCTCGGCGGCTTGCTTGAGCGGGTACAGGGTGTCGCCGGGCACGGTGTGGTGGGACGCCGCCACGGCGCCCGAGGCGCCCATGACGACCACGAGCCCCGCCGCGGACAGGGTCGAGGCCAGGCGCCGACCCAGGCTGGGGGGTGCCGCCGCGTGCGTGGAGGCGGGTGCGCTCGCCGGGGCGTGCGCGGGGGTGGGCAGGGCTGCGGCGCGCGCACGGATGGCCTGCAGGTGGCGGGCGCGCACCGCGGGATCCAGCACTGGCGCGGTCAGGCTGGCCTGCAGGCGTGCGGCGATCTCGGCGTGGTCGCCGCCGTCGCCGGGCTGGTCGTCGGGGGGCCTGGTCATCTCGATCGGACAGCGCGCCAGGGCGGGGAAAGGGTACGGGTCACGGTGAGATCACTCTGGTCCGGTGTCAGGGTGGTCGGGGTCGAGGATGCGTTTGAGCGCTGCCAGGGCGCGGTGCTGCAACGCCTTGACCGCACCCACACTGCGCCCGGTGATGTCGGCGACCTCGCGGCTGGTCAGCTGCGCGGCGAAGCGCAGGCTGAGCACCTCCTGCTGGTCGGCGCTGAGGCGGGCCAGGGCCGCTCGCACCACCGCGTCGCGCTCGCCGGCCAGGTAGCGCTCCTCGGGGCCCGGCTCGGGGGCGGCGCGGCCGGCCGCGCGGGTCTCGTCGAGCGCGACGTCGCCGCGGCGGGTGGCCTTGCGCTGCTCGTCGATGAGGTTGTTGGCGGCGGCGCGGAACAGCCAGGCGCGTACCCCGTCGGCTCCGCCCCGCAGGGCCGGGGCGTACTCCACCAGCTCCAGGAACGTCGCCTCGACCATGTCCTCCGCCAGGGCGGGATCGCGGCTGCGGGCCAGCAGGAACCGGTACAGCGGCGTGGCCATGACCTCATAGCAGCGGGCGAGGGCGTCGGGATCGCGGGCATGGATGCCGGCCACGACGTCGTCAGGGAACACCGCGCCAGCCTGTCCACACCCCCGACGCTGCGCAACCCGCCGAACGCACCCGGTGAGATTGTTCGCCGCCGGCCGTATCCCCGCGGCGGTCTCGTGCGCTGTCGGGATACCTGCCTCCCAAGGCCACCCATAAGGAGTCCGCAATGCGACGCACCGCCACCCTCGCCCTGACCGCCGCGCTGATGATCGCCGGCGCGCCCGCCGTCCTGGCCCAGCCCGGACCGCCCAGCGACATCCCCGCGCCACCCGCCCAGGCACAGGGCTCACCCGCCACCGGCCAGGAGCGCTCCGCGGAAGCCCGCGCCCACGCCAGCGAGCAGTCCGGCATCGACGTGCCCGCCAACGACCAAGCCCGCGAGGACGGTCGCGCGTTCGGCGAGCAGCGCGCTGCAGACGCCCGCGAGCGCGAAGCCCACGAGACCGGCGACGTCACCGAGCCGGTCGACAACCAGGACATCCACGGCCAGGACCTGCCCGAGGTCGACGATGTGGAGCTGCCCGGGCTGCCCGAGCAGGCCGCCCAAGCCCGCGGGGTGCTCGCCACGATCGCCGACGCACTGAAGTCGGCACTGAACACCATCAAGAGCCTATTCAGCTAAACGAGCGACCCCCGGCGTCACCCCAGCCAGCCCCAGACGCCGCGTCGCGTCACCGGTCCCTCACGGTGGCACGGCGCGGCTGCTGTCGTCCCTGAGTTGCGGTACGGCGCCTTGGCGATCTGGAGTAGGCAACGACACCGTCCAAGCGAGGGTCGCGTTGTACACGCCCCGTAGCGGCGGACCCCCGAAGGTTGCCGCAGACCGGTCAGTCACTGGCTGATGGCTGGCCCGTCATCTTCCGCACGGCTGCGTCGATGCCTTCGTGTGCAGCCTCCACCGGCTCGATGTAGAGCCGACCCCAGCCGATGCGACCTTCTCGCACGCCGACGATGATGACGCCCGCCATGTCCAGGACTTCACCGTTGGCTCGTGTGCCGGTCCAACGCCACTCGGACCATTCCTGCCCCTGATCCTGGCAGCGGCCCCGCAGTTCCGCTGCGAAATCGGGCACCCCCGCGAATATCGCGGACCAATTCGCCCGCACCTGCTCGCGGCCCCCGAAACCGCGCCCTGGATGGACCGGCTGCTCGCTGTGGTAATCGTCGTGGAAGCAGTCGAGGAACGCCTCGAGGTCGTGGGCGTTCATCGCGTCCCGCAGCCGGATTGTGACCGTCATGGCAAGCTCCTTCAGTGGCCTGGTGACGCCATTGTGGTCGACTCCGAAGCGTGCTGCTTCGGAGAAGAGGCCTGACATCACGCCCGCACCTGGTGGTGTTCGCCCGGGTGTTCGCCCGTGCGAGGCTCCAGGAGGCCGTCACGTCGGGTGACTGGCACTCTGACAGTTCGCCTACACCAGGTCAGTCGGCTCAGCGATGCCATCGCTGCGATTGAACCCGCTCCGTCAAGGCGGGCACCATCCCGCTTTCCTGACTGTCTCATCGGTCCCCGACGTTGCTCACACGAGGAGGTGGCACATGGAGCTCGTCCCGCTTGGTGACCTGCGCCTGACCTACACGACCCTGGAGTCGATCGACTACGGCCCGGACGGGCAGCTTTACGGGACGATGGAAGGCCGTTTCCAAGGCGATCGCGTGGCCGGTGAGCTGCGCCTGACGAACCTGGCCGCCCGGCGCGGGGACAACGTCAATCTGCCCACGCTTCGCGGTGTCCTCACTACCGACGACAACGCCGTCGTATGGATCGAGTTTGATGGCATTGCCACCCTGCGCCAAAGCGACCGGGCGCGGGTGTTCACAACCGCGGTCCGGTTCCGCACGGGAACACAAGATTACCTCTGGCTCAACGGTGTCTTGGGGGTCCTGGAAGGCATACTCGACACCGTTGCAGTAGGCGGCATCGCTCGGGGGCGTGTGTACGCATGTCACCCCACCCTCACCTAGCCCTGGAGCACGGTCCACCAGCGATGACCAGGACCTCCCCAGTGGCAAGCGGTCTGATACCGGCGCCTACCACAGGGGTTGCGGCGGCTCCCCGAGGGGTTGTGAGGCCACTGGAACCGTCGGAGTCCGGCGGCCACCCAAAGGTTGATCGGCTCCTGTTGGCTTTCACCCGTGGCGAGATGTCGGACGGTTCGGTGTTCCTATGTGGCTGTACGGTGGTGGGCTGCTCCTTGGTCGGACTGCATGGGCTGCTGGCCCGCTCCCTTTGTCCTCCGGGTCAGGGGGAGGGCGGGGTTCACAGCCATCCGTCGGCCGATACGGTTCCGTCGAGGGATCCACCGCCCCACACGAACAGTTGCTTACCGGGAAGGACGGTGGCGTGGCCTTGGTCGGCCAGCGCCGGGTTGTCGTCTATGGGTGTCCATTGGTTCGCGGCGGGGCGGTACAGCCAGCCGTCGGCCAAGACGGCCTCGTCGGAGCGGACAACCCAGCTTGCAGCCGGGGTGGCCTTGGCAGGCTCGGATGGTGCGTCGGGCAGGTGTGACCAGGTGCCGGCGGCCGGGTCGAGCATGCCGCCTTCAGGGTAGGCGCGGTCCTAGTCCTCAGCCATCATGGAACGGCCGACCCCTTCCGCAATGTTCGTGGGTCATCCACGATCGGCGCGGAAGGTGCCACATACGGATAGGAGTCGGCCGTGACCAGTATCCACGATCCCGAAGCGGTCCACCTGGGTTTGGACGTGCACAAGGACACGATCTCGGTGGGCCTGCTCGAGCCGGGCTGCCAGATCCCGGTGGTCGACAAGATCTTCCACGACGAGGCGTCGGTGCGACGCCTGATCGCGCAGTTCCCAGACCGGGCTCGGCTGCGGGTGTGCTACGAGGCCGGCCCGACCGGCTATGAGCTGGCGCGGCTGCTGGCGTCGATGGGGGTGGCGTGTGAGGTGATCGCCCCGTCGTTGATCCCCACCGCGCCGGGTGACCGCGTCAAGACCGACAAGCGTGACTGCCGGCGGCTGGCGCGCCTGCACCGCGCCGGCGAGCTGGTCGCGATCCGCATCCCCACGGTGGCCGAGGAGGCGGTACGCGACTTGTGCCGGGCGCGCGCCGATCTGGTCGATGACCGTGACCGGGCGCGCAAGCGGCTGCTGGCCTTGTTGCTACGCCACGCCCGGGTGTACCGGGCCGGCAGCTACTGGACCCACAAGCACGACCAGTGGCTTGCCGCCCAACGCTTCGACGAGCCCGCGCTTGACGCCACGTTCGGCCACTACCGGGCGGTGCTTGCCGCCCGCGACGCCGCAGTGGCCGCCGCCGAGGCCGACTTGAAGGTCTGGTTCGACCGCGACCCGTTCGCCGACTGTGTGCACCGCCTGGGCGCCTACCGCGGCATCGCCCACCTGGGCGCGTTGACGTTGGCGGCCGAGGTGTGTGACTGGCGGCGGTTCCCCCGAGCGACGACGTTCATGGGCTTCACCGGGCTGGTGCCCTCGGAGTACTCCCGCGGCGGCTCGACCCGCCGCGGGCACCTGACCAAGACCGGCAACGCCCATGTGCGCACCCAGCTGGTCGAGTCCGCGTGGGCCTACCAGCACCGCCCCGCCGTGGGCGCGGCGCTGCGCCGCCGCCAAGACGGCGTGTCGCCGGAGACCGTCGCGCGGGCGTGGAAGGCCCAGACACGTCTGTGCGGGCGGTTCCGACGCATGGCCGCGGTCAAGGACACCAAGTCGGTGGTGGCCGCCGCGATCGCCCGTGAGCTCGCCGGGTTCGTGTGGGCCGAGATGACCAGCGACGTCAACTGACAGGCAGATGATCACGATGCGCCTGCTGGCTGATCGGCCCCACCGGCGCATGCAGCTGTGCAGAACGTGTCGGGCCGCCGCCGTGGCAGAACCGATCCCCGTCCTAGCTATGCCCACCCCCCGGGGCACGGGCGGATTTAGTCAGGGGCACCTTCTGCGAATGACCGACCTGCGGTTTCGACCCGCGTACCTCAGAGTGGCGGTCCCAGCCGATCCACCCGAGGCCCGACACGTCCTGCCCCACCCTCAGGAGCAACCGCTACGACCCACCCCACCAGCAACGCGGCCTGCCCGCCTCTTCGCTTGCCATCCTGGATCGTCGCTGCTCACGGTCAACATCGTTCGTCCTCGCTGCGCTGCGGGCGCTGCATGTTGACCGCTCCCGACGCGACGATCAGTTCGGCAGCTACGAAGCAACCAGGCCGCTGAACCATCAGCACACGGCAACCCCCGGCTACAGGAGGGCTCTATGCAAACCCGTCTCAAGTCAAGGCACCAGGTTCCTCTTGACGGGCCGTTCCACCTCCAGCTAGGGGTTGGTCTGGCCACCGTCGCTGGTGCCGAGGGCGAACCACGAGCTGTTCCAGAAGCTGACCGCCCGCTCTGGTGGGGTTCGGGATGCGCCGCCAGGTCCGGCCCCCGGGTCGTAGGCGGCGGCGTGGTTCAGGCTGGGTGGAACACCGGGCTGGTCCACGAGGTCTCAGCGCCCCCCGAGGGTTTCTCCCTGCCACCCCAAGTAGCCGTCGGGAGACTGCCCACCGGTCAGCCGCGCCTCAACTCCGAGGAGGCGGGGTTGCGCCGGGCCGCGGCCTTCTTCCAGAGCGCCAGGCGTGTCTGACGAGCGGGGTCCGACCGCCGGCTTCGACCCCCAACAGCTCGTTCGCGTGCTGGACCGCCACGGCGTCGACTATGTCGTCATCGGCGGGGTGGCCGCACGGCTGCACGGCTCGCCCTCTCTCACCGAAGACCTCGACCTCACGCCGGAACGCTCGGAGGGCAACCTGCGGCGGCTCGCCGGCGCGCTCGCCGAGCTCGGCGCACGCCTGGGCGCCCCGGACTCCGAGGAGGGCCTCGCCATCCCGCTCGACGAGGGGACGTTCAGCTCACCGGTCATGACGTTCGTGACGCGTGCGGGGCTGGTGGGACGTGAACCTCGAGCCCGCCGGCATCGGCGGTTACGAGCGCCTCGTCGACCGCGCCGTGGACTTCGACGTTGCCGGCATACGGCTTCGCGTCGCCGCGTTGGACGACATCATCCGGTCCAAGGAGACGTCGGCGCGCCCCAAGGATCGTGCGCAACTGGAGATGCTGCGTGACCTCGCTGATGAGCTCGAGCGGCGGGCGCGCTGAGGGCCGCTGCAACGGCACGCCGCCCAGCAACGCCCTGCCAGGGCGGGGAGGCCGGTCGCTACCCGCCGGCCAGGCTGCCCACACCCGCACCCACGGGCTCGAGGGCTGGCTGAACGCTGCCGTGACGAGCTCGGCATGGGTCTATCCGAGGACGAGCTCGGTGACCTGTCCGACTGGAACGACGAGAGCGACATCAACGTGCTGCTCGTGGCGGCTGGCCTGCCGGACACCGCGCGGGAGCGACTGGCCGGTGTTGCTTTGCCGGAGGATCGAGTGCGTGCACCCGGTCGTGTGGTCGGTGGCGGACTGACAGCGTGAGCGCCGGCGCGGCAACCCGACCGCGACGGACCGGCCCTCGCGCGACGGTCCGATAGGGTGCAGCGGCTGGGAGCGCAGGGGCCGCGGACGGCAGGCGCGACCTCACAAACGCGACGGTGCCGCTCAGCTGCGGGGTGTATGACCGACGCGCCCTGCACGGTGACCGAGCTCCGTACCGATCCCTCACGCCAGCGCCCCGCCATCGGCGTCATCGACCTGTACCGCTGTTGAGTGACCGAGCTCCGTACCGATCCCTCACGCCAGCGCCCCCTCGGTGTGCACCCCGATCCGGCGGAAGAGCACCGCAGGGCCATACACGGCCTCTGCGGCGTCGATCGGCGCGTCCTGCGGGCTGTTGGCGGCGTCCCCTGCCAGCGTGACCGTGAGTTCCGGTCCTCGGTCGCTGGGGGGGACCGCCCAGGCTGACGTTCGAGTAGTAGCCGTATAGGCGCTGCCGGTCACGCCGTGACCTCGGCGACCGCCGGGAACAGCCCGCCAACGAAGACCGTCCCGACATGACGACGAAGACGACGATCGTGGCGGAATACGCCCGAGTCAACCACTCTGCCATGTCGCATCCTCCGTAGGGCGGCATGGCGATCACTGCAAGTAAAGCCCGCCTGCTACGCGCGTGCCGCAGACTAGTGCCCCTTCACGCAACCTTGTTCAGGTAATGGGGCTGTCGTAGATGACGGATGGACGAGTTAACCGCGAAGTCGCGCTTGGGGGTGGCGCGGCGGTTGCGCCAGCGGATGTAGCCGCGGATGGCGGCGGCTTGTTCGGCGTGGTCGGCGTAGTCGCTGCCGTTGAGGGTGAAGTAGCGCAAGGCGGTGAACTCGGATTCGATCCAGTTCAGCCAGCTGGCGTAGGTGGGGGTGAACACGAGCTCGACGTCGTTGGCCCGGCACCAGTCGCGCACTTCGGCGCGGCGGTGGGGGGAGAAGTTGTCCAGCACGATGTACAGGCGCTGGCCGGGCCAGCGGGCGCGCAGGATCTTGAAGAAGGCCAGGACCTCCTGCCAGCGCTTGCGGGCGTGGATGCGGTAGACATCTGGCCGCTGGCAAGGTCGAGGGCAGCCAGCATCTGGCGTACCCCGTGGGGTCGGGTGTAGGTGGCGCGCAGCCGGACGGGACGGCCTTTGGGGTACCAGCCGCGCCCGGGGTGGGGCTGCAGGTTCAAGGGCCCGAACTCGTCGAAGCAGATGACCCGCCCGTCGGCCGGCGGGTGGTCGTACAGGTCCAGGACGCGGTTCTTCTTGGCCTCGTAGTCGGGGTCGGGGGAGGCCTTCCACGTCTTGGTTGCTTGGAAGGTGATGCCGAAGCCGGCAAGGACGCGTCGCAGCCCCTCGACGCTGATCGCCTCGACCACACCGGTGTCGATCAGGTGGTCGCGCAGCTTGGCCAGGCTCCAGGTCGTAAACGGCAGGCCCAGGTCAGGGGGTCGGCTGAGCGCGACCCGGCGGATGGCCCGCCGGGTGGCGTCATCGATCTTGGGGGGCCGACCCCCGCTCCATTTTGGGTCCAGCGCGGCGAACCCCTTGTCGTTGAACGCGTGGAT
This sequence comes from Egibacteraceae bacterium, assembly GCA_035540635.1. Classification (NCBI taxonomy): domain Bacteria; kingdom Bacillati; phylum Actinomycetota; class Nitriliruptoria; order Egibacterales; family Egibacteraceae; species Egibacteraceae bacterium. The sequence goes on from DATLGH010000077.1 coordinate 8,304, forward strand.
CACCTCGCGGACGTAGCGGTCGGAGAACGCGGTCAACGCGGTGATGTCGGGCACGGACCGGCCCTGGGTCGACATCTGCACGATCATCGCTCGGCGCAGCCGCACCGGGTCACGGCTGCGGCGGGTGATGCCCACCAGTCGTTGGCTCTCCTCGTCGGTCAGCGCCCGCACGAACACCTCCGGCTTGCGCGCCACTGCACACCTCCTGCTGACAGACCGATGATGCGGACCGTCAGCAGTGTTCAACACCAGCCTCAGAAGTTGACGGATTTAACGCACCAACGTTCCGAGAAGGGGCACTAGCTGGCGGTAGCGGACCGTACGTTCCCTAGATGCGTCGCGCACCCTTATAAGCCAAGCGCCGACGGGGAAGCCGGCGCATCGTCAGTCGACACGTCGCCCTCTGGGAGACGTTATGCGCAGGTCGTGCAACGGGAGGGGCGGGCCGGTCCCGCCCCTTCCGTACACCGAAACGGCAGGCGGCCCCTACTGGACGGCGGTGCTCTCGGTCGCCGTGTTGTTCGCCGGATTGCTGTCGGTCTCGGCGGAGGACACCGTCGACGTGAGGCTCATCGTCGTCGCCGCGCCGCGCTTCAGCCTGGGCGCCTGCGCCACGACGGTGACCATCACGGCGTCACCGCCGGCGATGGCGCCGAGGTCGCATCCAGGTCTTCTTCCCTTTACCGTGCAGGTGCCCTGCTCCGGCACCGCCGAGACGATCTTGCTCCCGCTCGAGGCGGTGTTGACAAGCCGCACCTGCGTGGCGTCGACGTCGCTGAGGTTGTCCACCACGACGGTGTACGTCACTCGCCCGCCACCGGCCACCGGGTCAGGATCGTCCGTGATCGACACGGCGAGGTCGGTCTGTGGACGCTCCGTGAGCGTGAGCGGCCCGCAAACGGACTGGCCGACGATGAGCTCGCCCCTGGCGAAGGGCCCCAGGAAGTAGGCATGCACGGCGTTGACGGTCAGTCTCCCGTCAGCTCCGGGCACCTGCTCGTTGAAGACGTACCTGAAGTTTTCCTGGGTGTTGCCAAGGTGCAGGTGACCCTCGACGACGTAGCCGGCGGGCGGGTTGACCGGGATGCTCACAACCCCCTCGTCGTGGTCCTGGGCCTGAGCATGTGTACGGATCCTGCCGTTGGTGATCGTCGTGCCGCCGGTCACGCCGGCTTCCGTGGCGGTGCAGGTGCTCTGGACGCGGTCTGCGCTGAAGACCTCAGAACCTCCCCGATTGACGTTCGCGATGTCGGTTGAGCTCGTCACGGACCCGTTCGGCCCGAGACTTCCCGCAGTCCTCACGGTGATCTCGCCCGACGTGAAGAGCGTGGCTGGACCGGCGTACACCGCACCCTCGGGCTGGGTGGCGGTCTGTGGGCTGTTCGAGGCGTCAGACGCCAGCTCGACCACCGGAGTCGGTCCGACCTCCGGCTGCGGATCGCTGCCGAGAATGAGATCGAAGGCGTGGTAGCCGAATGCGCTGCCCCCCACCGCCGTCACGTCAGCGTGATGCGCGAGCGCCCCTTGCCCACCCAATAGCAGCGCTGCACCGACGAGAGCGGCGACGAGTGCCCGGCTCCGTACACTGTGACTAGATCGTGACATGATTTCCCCCTTGCGTTGAAAAACCCACCTTAGAGGCCGACTCCCCGCAAAACCCTTGCCCCTCAAGAGACACGATAGTGGAACACCCAAACGACGATAAGTGTGCGGAGCACTTACCGATGCGGGGGAACCAGGCCGGAGTTGTGGCAGACGGCCCCGTCGGAAAGGCGCGCGTGCTACGGGGAGGCCAAGCGGCGTACCTCGACCCCCGCCTGCCGGCCGGTGATGAACGCGTGCTTGTTGTAGGGCGTCGGGGATCCCCGGGCAGACCCCCTTCCGTGGGGTACCACCCGTCGAAACCTCCTTGCGAAAGACGAAGAACATCCTCGTGTAGCAGAGGAGTTCGGCGTCGTCCCGACCGGCCGGCCCCGGATACAGCGAATGAGCAGGTCGTAGGTGCCCTGGGTCTTGATCCCGAACAGCCGCACGAGGTCGACCACCTGCTGGTCGAGCTCCACACCCCTGCGCGGTTGGCAGCGATGAGCTCGGCAGTGCGGGCGGGACGCTGTCGTGGATCGCTCCGGAAGGGGTCGATGACATCGTTCCGCACGCCTTCCACCGGCGCCTGGCCGCCGTCGAGCCGCCCGGCGCGCACGGCCACGAGCTGGTCGTCGACCGTGATCATCTCGATGCGCCGCACGAACGGTCGGCCGAGGAAGTAGTCGTCGTTGGCGTCGAAGGCGAGGCGGCCCTGGGGGAGGTCTCGGGCCACGAGCCGATAGGGGCCGGTGCCGATGAGCGCCTCGTCGCCGGTCGCGGCCTGCGGGTTGTCGATCTGTGACCACACGTGTTCGGGGATCATGGGAACCGAGCCGAGCACCGCCTTCTCGAAGGTGACGTCCGGCTGCCCCAGGCGGATCTCCACCGTGCGCTCCCCCCCTCGGTCACCTCGGCGACCCTGTAAAACGCCGGCCGTCGTGCCAGATGGCGTCACGCAGGCTGGAGCGACGTGTGCACGAGCCCGTCCTCCGACCTCTCGTGGCGCGAGGCCAGCCGCGGCAGCTGCTCGCCCGTCGAGTCGGCCCACAGCAGGGTGTCGAACAGGTAGCTCATGCGCCGGCAACCGGGCGCGGCGATGTATGCGAACGGGTTGACAGCCCGAACTGCCTGCCCTGAACGCGGGGGGTCGGACCACCTGCATGGCCGTTGAGCGCGTCGTGCCGTTGCGGGTGCATGCCGCCACGACGGCGGCACCAAGCGCCCCCGCCGCCCCACGCAGGAAACGCCCGCCTGCCGAGGAGGTTCACCTGCTGTCGCTGGGCCACTCGGCCACCCTTTGGCCGACCGCTTGCTCCTGCGCGCTGGCGTCCGCCCCGATGGAGAAGGCGGGGGCGCGCACTTCAGCAGGGACATGCCCGTCGCGCTGGCCGGTACGGTCGCTACAACGTTGGATGGTCCCTCCTCGAAGGCTGCACCGCTATTTGCCGGACAGATGCCGCGGCGCCTCCAGGAGATACCGTGACATATCTCACCTACAGTAAGGGTATTTCGCGGACAGGAGGGATTCGAAGGACCGCTGCAGGCGGAAGCGGATGGCATGGACCGTTGCGGACGACTGACATTAGGTAGCTCCTACCGATGCCAACCGTTGATGCCGTGCACACTCTTGCAAGTGCGGAGAGTATGTGGCCGCACCGGACGGGAGTTTCGTTGCCCTGACGACGTCGGCCACGACGGGAGAAGCGCCCTTCATGAAGGGCTGATACCGGTCTGGGAAGACCGGCAAGGAGGCGGGAATGGAACAGCGAATCTCTGGCGTGCGCCGACTTGGCGTCGCGGGGCTCACCGTAGCCCTTCTGCTGGCGTGGCTCGTGACGACCGCTCCGGCGGCTGACGCCTTCGGCTCATCCCAGCCGGCGCCGCTGCCCGCGGTGAGCGCCGGCGGCTATATGACCTGCGCCCTCACCGCGGACGGCAGGGCCGTCTGCTGGGGTGAGAACCAGGGCCTTTCCGGTGACGTCAACACCGGCAACGGCATGGCAACCCCACCGGCGGACGTGCGCTTCAAGGAGGTCAACGCCGGCTACGGCGTCGCCTGCGGCGTCACGACCGCGGATGCGGTGGTCTGCTGGGGCAACGACAACTTCAACAAGGTCAGCCAGGTCCCCGCAGGCACGTACACCCACGTGGCGCCGGGCCTGAACTTCATCTGCGCGCTGCGCACCGATCAGGGCATCACGTGCTGGGGGGGTGACACCGTCGACACCGACCACAAGGTCGTGCGGGACGCCCCGACCACCGGCGCCTACACGCAGCTCGCCATGGGCATCCGCCACGCCTGCGCGCTGCGCAGCGACGGCACCGTGGTGTGCTGGGGGCACAACACCGGGACGGAGGGCCAGACGATCGTCCCGCCGGGGGTGTACCGCTACGTGACCTCGGGCAACTTCACCAACTGCGCGATCCGTACCACGAGCGACGCCCTCGACGGCAGCGTGGTGTGCTGGGGACGCAACAACGGCAGCCAGGTCACGACCGTGCCGGCCGGCGCGTTCGCGACGGTCAACGCGGGCTTCGGGCACGTCTGCGGGCTGCGGCCTGACAGCACCGTCACCTGCTGGGGGCGAAGCACCGAGGGCCAGACCGCCACGCCGCCGGGGACGTTCACCTACGTGACCGCCGGCACATTCCACACCTGCGCCATGTCGACCGCCGGTCCACCCGCGCTGTGCTGGGGCAGCAACAACGCCGCGCCGTCGACCCACATGGGGCGCGTCCAGCCGATCCTCAGCAACGCCCCCCCGCCGGCGGGCACGCTCGGCGAGTCCTACAGCTACCAGCTGCCCATGGTCACGCACGTGTCCCCGGCACCGACGTTCACCCAGACCGCCGGCGACCTGCCCCCGGGCGTTACCTTGAACCCGCAGGGGCTGCTGTCGGGCACGCCCACCCAGACCGGCGACTACACCTTCACGGTCGCGGCCAGCAGCCTGGGCATGTCGCCACCCGACTGCCCGATGGGCGCAACCGGCTCCCTGTCGTGCACCTTCGGTGACCCGACGTCGGTGGCGACCGCCACGCGGGTGTTCACCATCGGCGTGACGGAGGCCCCGCCGGGCGCCATCACCGGTCAGGTGACCGGCGCCGACACCGGCGCGCCCCTGGCCAACGCCACCGTGACGGCCCGGTTCCCGGGCGGCACCCAGGCCGGGCAGGCCACCACCGACAGCGGGGGCAACTACACGATTCCCGACCTTGTCGCCGGCGACTACACGGTGACAGCCGCGGCCACCGGGTATGTGACCTCCGCGCCGCGCGCCACCAGCGTCACGTCGGGCCAGACCACGACGGTGGACATCCGCCTGGAGCGTGAGCAGCGCCCGACGGTCGTGGGCGTGTGGAACAACCACTGGGAGACGGTGACCGACGGACTGTTCGTTGAGTGGAGCGAGAACATCCGGGCCAACCCGGCCAGGCCGATCCCGTGGGCGGACTACACGATCCACGAGCGGCCCGACTGCAGCGACAGCGCGATTGCGCATGGCCAGCCGAACCAGGCTGGAGGCAACTGGACCCCCCAGCGCCCGACCATCCGCGACCTGGTGGTGGAGGGCTGGGGGAAGGTCACCCCCGGTGGGACGTACTACCTGCGGGTGGCGCCCAACGTCGAGTTCGGCACGGTGTCGCAGCTGTCGAACGACCTCGTGCCCTGCTTCCAGTTCGTCTCCCAACTGCGGCCGGTGGACGACTCTGCGGTGGCCGGCCTTGTGACCAGCACCGCCACCGGAGCGCCGATCGCCGGCGCCACCGTGACGGTGACTCGCACGCAAGGTCTGCCGGGCAGCGTGGCCGGCCAGGGCACGACCGACGCGAACGGCCAGTACCGGATCGAGCAGCTCGCGCCCGGTCCGTACAACATCACGGCTTCCGCCTCCGGGTACAAGGCCAGGACGGAGACGAGCGTGGGGCTACAGGGCGGCCAGACCCGTACGGTCCACTTCGCCTTGCAGCCAGGAGGTATCACCGGCACGGTGACCGACAGCCGCAACGGGTCACCGATTGCCGGAGCGACGGTGACGAAGGTGGCAGCCGACGGTAGCCAGTCGACCACGACCACCGGCGCGGACGGGAAGTACACCTTCCTCGCGGTGCCCGCAGGCCAGTACACGGTGAAGGCGGCGGCCGACCAGTATCAGCCGGCCCAGGCGACGGCAACGGTCACCGACGGCGAGATGACGACGGTGAACTTCGCCTTGCGGCCCGGCTCGACGCCCCCGGCGAAGCCGAGCGATCCCAAGCCGCCGAAGCCGCCACGCCCGCGGTAACGAACGAGGGGTCACGGCAAGACCGAGAGTCGGAATCTCGGGCGGGGGGGCCACGGCCCCCCCGCCATTTCATGGAACCGCCGCCGCTTCCGTCGGTCAGCGCCGGCGGCTACATCACGTGTGGCGTCACCCGAGGACGGCACCGCGGGTGCTGTGCGTCGGCGTATACGGCACAGGCACGACCGGCAAGGTCATCGGCGACCCCGCGTGCGGGCCGGGATCGCTGCCCGGCGTGAACGAAGCCGGCGTGCCCTGCCAAGGGGCCCACGCCGGGGCTCCCAGTGGCGTTGGAGGACGTATTCAGCTACCACCCCTTCTCACCGACCGACCCGGCGATCACCGAGACCGGCGACGTCCGCCCTTTCCAAGGGTTGCGCTGGCAGTAGCCCGTGAGCATGAGCCCCACGATCGCTACCATCTCTCCGCCTCGAGGCAAGGGGACGGGTGGGAGAACGTGTGATCGTGGGCAGCCTGGCGATCGTACGGCGGTCGGTTGTCCCACGCATGGCCGGCGCCGGGCCAGACGCCGCAGCGACAGGGCGACCGAAGGCGCTCACCTGCCTTGACAAGGGGCGACGCCGCGAGATACATTGCATATGATATTCATTCCTAGAAGGGCTACCATACGCATGCGTGTCCTGCTCGCCCTGTCGTTGTCGGCCACGCTGCTGGCGGTCGGCGCACCCGCAACGGCCGACGAGTCGGCTGTCGCCTACGACGTCATCGACCTCGGCACGCTCGGCGGGACGGCGAGCTTCGCGCTCGGGGTGAACGCCCGCGGCGAGGTGGTCGGCACGTCGAGGACCACCACGGGGACACGGCCGCAGTACGCTTTCTCCTGGCGCGGCGGCGCGCTGCGCCAGCTCGATCAGCTGCCGGGCAGCACGTTCAGCAGAGCGTTCGCCGTCAATTCGCGCGGACAGGCGGTGGGCGAGGCGTTCACGCCGTCGCCGGAGCGTTCCCGGGCCGTGCGGTGGGACGCCGACGGGCGCATCGAGGACCTCGGGACGCTGGGCGACGCCACCGGCGCGGTCGCGAACGACCTGAACACCCGCGGGCGGGTCGTCGGCACGAGCGGCGGCCACGCCGTCGTGTGGGGCGCGGCGGGCGCGCAGGCCGTGGGGTCCCTGAGCGACGCACCCGGTGCCACCAGCCGCGGCAACGCGATCAACGAACCCGGCGCGGTCGCCGGCACCGCGCAGACCGACGTGCTGAGCGCCAGTGGCCAACGGGTATCCCACGCGTTCGTCGCCACGCCGCATAGCGGCGGCTACACCCTGACCGACCTCGGGTCGCTGGGCGGTGAGGCCGCCTACAGCACCGCCTTCGGCCTGAACGATCGCGGGGACGCGGTGGGCGAGTCGGTCCCCGCGCCCGGCGGCTCCACCTACCGAGCCACGCTGTGGGTCGACGGCCGGACGGTCGACCTCGGCACCGTCGCGGGGTTGCGCCACAGCCGGGCGGACGACGTGAACGACCGTCGGCAGGCGGTGGGCCACGCCAGCGGCTTCTACAACTTCCCCACGATCGACGGCGTCGCGGTGCTGTGGGAACACGGGCAGGCGGTCGACCTCAACACCCGCATCCCGGCGGCCAGCGGCTGGGTCCTGCGCCACGCCCAGAGCATCAGCAACCGTGGCGAGATCGCCGGGTACGGCACCCGCGACGGCCAGACACGCGCCTACCTGCTGCGGCCGCGTTCCTGACCCTCGTTCACGCCCGCACCCCCTCGCCGTCACGGGCAGGCGCTCCACGGAGACGGGCGTGCACGTGGGGGTCGTCGGTGCGTGCATGCCCGCAGGGTGTGGGCGTGGCCACGGCGCTCGCGGAGCAACCGGCACGCCGCCTGGGCCCACTCGACCGCCATGCCCGCAGGCTGCCCGGGTGGTGCCAGCGCGCCGGAGCGATCGGCACGCGACGGTTGTGTTGCCCCGGGCTCGGTGAACGCCCCTGCCAGACGAGTCGGTCGCCGCGGCCCGCCAGCGTGTCGCTGTCGTGGGTGCCGGGCGCTCCGGCGCGGGCCCTGCATCTGCTCGACCTGGGCGCACGGGCCGACCTGTTCGCGCATCGACATGGGCCGCCCGTGGAACGCGGCAGGTCGAGATCGACCAGGAGCGGACGACAGCGACACGGCGAAGCCGGTCGCCTCGTACACCACCGGCTAGGGGCCGTGCTCCTGGTCGCCGGTCACGACGTGCGCAGCGACGGGCCTGGACGACGCGGAGCGGACCACAGGGCCGCAGTGCGCGCAGCCCGCCGGCCACGGCCGGGGTCGTCGTCCCGGTGCGCGCCTCGCGCAGCCGCTGCTACCGGCGCGCCGGCCGGCGGCGCCGTAGCGGCGCAGGTACTCCCGGCCGAACCAGACGGGTTCGACGTCGGTAGCGCGCTCGCGGAAGTTCGAACTGGGTCTGCGGGCCGCACCCCGTGGGGCGCTCAGCGAGCCGCCGAGCGCCTGATGGAGGCCGTCACTGCCTGACTGCTGTGGCTACCGGCGCGGCCCGGCTCCGTGGTTGCACATGACAACGCTTATCATATACTCACGACATGGTGCAGCGTCCCGGACTCCACCCCGACCGATCCGTCCCCCTGCCCGTGGTCGTCGTCTCCGGGTTCCTGCGCGCCGGCAAGAGCGATGTCGTCGCCCGGCTCGTGGCCGGCTCGGCACTACACGGTATGGACTGGTGGGTGCAGAGCTTGGCGGACCCCCGCGACGAGCACGCGGTGCGCCGCAACGCCGCCTGGCGCCGCATCGCCAGCCGGCTACCGGACACCGGCGGGTGTCTGTGCTGCGCCCTTCGCCACGACCTCGTCGCCGCGGTAGAGCGCGCCGCCGCCGACCGACGGGTCGAGGTGCTGGTCGTCGAGTGCGACGGCACCGCCGTACCGTCGGCCGCCACCGAGGCCATCTGCGCCGTCGAACACGTCTCCGGGCTGGCCCGGGTCCACACCGCCCTCACCGTGGTGGACGCCGCCACGTTCGTCGGCGACCTCGAACGCGACGACCAGGTCAGCGCTCTCGGTCTGCCCTGGTGCGGCGAGGACCTGGCGGTCGCCGAGTTGCGCGTCGCGCAGGTCGAACACGCCGACGTGGTCGCCGTGCACGGGGACCAGCCCTACCTGGGCACCGCCGTGGCGCTCGTGCGCCGCCTGAACCCGCGCGCCGACCTGGTCACCGGCGAGGTCTGCGCCGAAGCCGTCCTGGCCCGACCACGCTTCGACCCCGACCACACACCGAGAGCCGGCGACCACGCCCTGGCTCTTGCCGACGACCTGGCGGGCGCCGGGCCGGCGCACCAAGTGTCGTCGGTGGTGTACCGCGCGCGCCGGCCCTTCCATCCCGCCCGCCTGGACGCCGCGCTGCCCGTTCCCGCCGGCCGGGTGCTACGGGCGCAGGGGATCATCTGGATCGCCACCCGCCCGCAGCTGGCCCTGCGCTGGCACCAGTGCAGCCCGGCCACGCACATCGAGCCGACCGCGACGTGGCTGGCGAGCCAGCCGCTGCCCGCCTGGAGGTCACTGGACGACGCCGAGCGCGCCACCGTGCTCCTCGACTGGGACCGCCGCTTCGGCGACCGCGAGAACCACGTGGTGTTCACCGGCATCGACCTGGACACCCACTGCGTGCACCGCACACTGGACGCCTGCCTGCTCACCGACGCCGAACTCGCCGGGGGCCCGGAGGCCTGGCGGCAGCTGCCCGACCCGTTCCCGGACTGGGACGACGAGGCCACGGCCCAACTGCCGGTCCGCCGCCCCCCTCCCCCTGCCGCGCGAAGCGCCACTGCACGCCAGGGCCGGCCGGCCTGACCCACCTCCAGACCGGTGTGCGGCCCGACGAGGCCACCACCGGCCCGGCGCAGCCGCTCGACCACGCCGGGCGCGTCCGGGACGACTCCCTCAGGCGGGACCCGCCGGCTAGTACTGGGCCTTAAGCAGGCGCAGCGGGATGCCGTCGCAGGTCGGACAGAAACCATCCTGCTTCGTCTTGACCGTGCAACCAGGCACGGTGCACACGTACACGCCCCGATTGGGCTTCGTGAAGCGCTCCAGCAACTTCATTCGTTCCGTCGACTTGGTTCTCACCCTGTCACCCTCCATCTGCGTGCGGACTGTGAGCTGACGGCGCACCATCAGGCGGCGGCTGACCGCCGGTGAGTCGCCTGGAGGCGAGCGCCGCAACCCACCTTACATGCTAAGCGTAATCGTTACTATCTACCGTGCGCCCCGCAACGCGACGCCGGACCCAGAGGCGTCGGTCCAGCCAGGTGCTCACCACCCGAGGGCGCGAAGCCCCCAGCCGAGCAGCGCCGCGAACATCACCGCCGCGGCCAGTTGGCGCGCCACGAGGGCTGCGGTGCGCCGCCAGCCGCGCTCGCGTGCGATGGTGAGCGCCGTGACCAGGCAGGGCAGGGCCACGCCGGCCAGGTACACCGCCGTCAGCAGCTGGCCCCCCGACAGGGCCGCAAGCACGCTCGGCTCGGCGAGCAGCAGGATGCCGTCCTTGCGGATGGCGGCCATCACCGTGGGCAGCGCCGCCTCGGGCGGCAGGGCCACGGCCCCCATGACCGGCGCCAGGGCACCCGACAGGACGTCGAGCAGCCCGAAGGCCGCCAGCAGCGACGCCACGACGGCGATCGCCATGAACACCGGTACCGCCTGGCGCAGGAAGTGCCCGAGGCTGCCCGACGCCTCGCGCCACACGTCACCGGCGCGGGGCCAGACGAGGAACGCCCGGCGGTCGAGCAGCAGCAGGTTCCGGCGCGCGCGGGCGGCGGGGTCGGCCACCATGCAGGTGTAGAGCAGGGTCGTGCTCACCAGCACGACGAGGTAGGGCCACACCAGCCCAGGCCGGCCCCCGGCGGCGAGGACGGCCAGGGTCGCGCCGAGCTGGTAGGAGCAGGCCGACCCGAACGCGATCGCGGCGATGGTCGTGTCGCGCGAGCAGCCCGAACAGGACCGCGTCGCCACCACCGCCGGCACGTTGCACCCGAAGCCCATCAGCACCCGCACGACGTCGCGGCCCTCCAGCCCCACTGGCCGCACGAGCGGGTGCACCGCCGCGGTCAGGCGATCGGCGAGCCCGCTGGTCTTGTAGGCGCCGAGCAGCAGCGCGTACACGGCAACCGTGGGCAGCGCCCACACCAGCAGCAGGGGTCCCATGGTCAGCAGGCCGAAGTCGCCGGCGACGATCTCCGCCAGCGGGAACGGCCACCCGGTGACCAGGGCTGCTGCGCGCTCGGTCAGCGCCTCCACGGGAGCCTGCGCCAAGCCGGCGACGAGGTTGGCCGCCCACACCGCCACGACGGAGGGGATGACGAGGGCCAGTGCGGCCACCGTGGGGCCGACCCGGCGGCGCTCGAGCACCGTGGGACGCGGGTCGATCCGCCAGCCCACCCGCAGGCGCGGCGTGTCGCCGGTGAGCTGACCGGGACCGGCCAGTGCCCGGTCGATCGCCGCCGCCTGGCCGGCACTGGGGTAGCGCGCGTCCACGCCCACGACGGGCACCCCCAGCTCGGTGGACAGGGCGGCCAGCGCCAGGCAGGCGCGCTCGTCGGCGTTGACCTTGTCCCAGAACGTGACCGCCACGGCCGCGCGCTTGCCGGCGAGCAGAGGCAGCAGCAGGACCAGGTGGTCGTCGAGGCGGGTCGCGGCCGCGCAGACGAGCACGGTGTCGTGCGCCCCGAGGGCCTTTATCGCTGCCCCGATCGTCGCGGCATCCGAGCCGCGCACCAACCCGGGCGTGTCGACCAGCGTCCGGGACGGGCCGTGGTAGCACTCCACGGCGACGGTCGACCCCCGGAGGTTCTCCCCACGGGGTCGGCCCCCCGTCAGGGTCGCGGCCAGGGTGGACTTACCAGCGCTCTCCGCGCCGACCAGCACGACGGTCGGTGCGCTGGTGACCATGGCCCCTCCTTGACGAACGGCCGCACCGACCCGCGTGAGCGGGTCCCCTCACCGTGGACGGCAGGGGACCCGGATGAGCGCGCAACCTCAGGACCTGAGGCCAGGCGGTCGGCTTACACGGCCCTCACGTTGCGCAGCACGAAGCGCTGCAGCGTCTTGCTCATGAGCTGAACGTTGTGCTTGGTACGCAGGCACTGGGTCACCTGCTCGAGCACCTCGTCCTCGGTCGATGCCGTGTAGTGGCACTTGCAGACCGCGCCGACCTCGTTTCACCGGAACTCGTACGCCACGCGTTGCCTCCTTCGTCGTCGCCGGTACAGCAGGGAGAGCATATCTGATATCCGTTGTCATTGTCAATCAGCAGGCGCAGTCGCCGTGGCAGCACGCCAGGTCGTCGAGCAACATCCCGGCCGACCGGTAGGCCTCGAGTGGCTCGGTGTCCAGGCCCAGCCGCTGTCCCACGGCGCGGGCGACGACGGCGAAGCGCTGCCGGAACTTGTAGACGAAGCAGAACACGAGTCCCTCGTGGGCTACCTCCGGACCGGCGAGGTGCAACCCCGGCGCCAGGGTGGAGCCGTCGCCGTCGTCGAGCATCACGTCGCCGTCGGCGTCGCGTTCGAACAGGTCGCACACCGGCCCCAGGCCGCTGGAGAAGCCCGTCGCCAGCAACGGCTGGCCGTCGCAGGTCCAGCGCCGCCCGTCGGCGGCCGAGACGACGTACCCGTCGCCGCCACGGTCGACGGCCACGATCTCCGCGCCGCCCACCAGGTCCACCAGGCCGGTGTCGAGTGCGACGGCGAGCCGGTCACGGGTGAACGGTGACAGCGTGGCGCTCGGGTCGCTGGCGTGCTCGTGCCACGGCTCGCCGCGGTCGAGGACCACGACTTCCCGCCCGGCCGCCGCGAGGTGGACCGCGGCGTCCGCGCCGCTCTCGTAACCGCCGATGACCACGTGGCAGGTCCCGTCGAGCTTGGCGTAGGCGGGGACGTCCACGGTGTGCAGGGCCACCTCGGCGGTGGGGAACGGGTGGCGGCGCGGGGTGGCGTACTCCCCCACCGCCCACACGACGGCTCGCGCCATCAGCGGCCCGGCGCTGGTCGACAGCAGGAAGCCGGGCCCGTCGGGCACGACGCCGAACACGTCCACCCCGCTTCGCACCGCGACCTCGTGGTGCTCGGCCACGAGCCGCAGGTAGTGGGCGTACTGGGTGCCGGTCGGGTGTTCGGTGGCCAGCGTGTAGGCGGGCGAGGTCGTGGGCGTGATGGCGTTGAGGTCGACCGGTCCCCACGCGTTGCTGGTGAACGACGGTGTGATCAGCCGCATCTCCGCCGGCCACCGGTCAAACGACGCCCCTATCCCGTGGCGGTCGAGAACGGCGACGCCCTCGGCGCCGATCGTCCCCAGGGCGATGGCGGCCCCAAGACCCGCAGGGCCAGCGCCGACGACGGCGACGTCAAGGTCGGGTTGCACGGCAGGGCTCCTCGGTCATCGGCTGCGGGCAAGCACTGTGACGGCGCAACAGTATCAGTAATGGCAATCATTCGCGACTACGGGGCGATCCCTTCCCGCTGCTACATCGCGGGCAGCGCCATACCGACGGCCTCACGCGGCCAGGGGCGCGACGGCTGCCATGACGGAGGACGCGTTGTACGCCGTCGAACATCCACCCATATGCGGGTCGGGTTGACGACAGTCGCTGGCGGCGAGGCGTTGCGGGAACGGGTGACGATCCTGACGGGGACCCTGCGCCAGGTCGGCGACCGGCTGCCCAGCGGCTCGGCGGGATCGTGGTGCTCAACGGGCTGGGGCACTTCGAACCGGCGGAGCTGGAAGAGTTCTGGCAGTTCGCGGCCCAGTACCTGGTGCCGGCGGCGCGCAGGCAGGAGAGTGCTCAGTGGGCCGTGGTGGGGCCGCGGCAGGTCACCGAAGCCGCGACCGCTGTCGGGCTGGAAGCGTCGGGCCAGAACCTCGACTGGAGCATGTTCAGCTTTCGGCAGGCACGGTGAGGCTGGCGACGAAGAGGTCCTGCTCCAGCCAGACGGCGGCCTCGACCCCGGCGCCTGCGCCGGGCGAGGCGGTCACGGGTGGCTTTGCGACGGATGGAGGTGGCGACACTTGGTCGCGTCGCCGGCCAAGACGGCGGAGATCTTGTTGCGCACCCAGGTCTCGGCGGCGGGGCGCCTTCGTCGTGGAAGGACCACGCGGCGCGCCACAGGTACTCGACGACATGAACGAAGTCGATGACGATCTTCACCTACTTCACCTTGACGTCGCGGGTGGTGGCTTCGGCGCGGATGCGGTCGATCTGGTGGTTGTTGCCGTCCACGAGCGCGACCCAGGTGCGTGCGTGGTCGGGGTCGCGACGGTCGGCCTCGTCGAAGATCTGGCCCACGACGGTAGCGGCGTCGTCGACGACGCTGGCGGTCAGCCACTTGCCCGTCGCGACCGGCGCGGGGGCCCGGGGACGGTCGTCATGGCCGTCGGGGGCCATGACGTCGTCGGGGGTGCGCTCGGCGGGGGTGGCGTCGTAGATGGCACCGACCTCGGCCATGCGCTTGCGGTTGCGCTTCTCGCCCTTGGACAGGCGGGTCGCCAGTTTCTTGGTCGTGTCTTCGGCGGCCTTGCGGGTGGCGGGCCGCAACGCGTCGGGGCGCATGACCACGCCCTTGCCGTCGCAGGAGATCACGAGCACGTCGTCGGGCTCGGCGACCGGTCGCAGCCGGCTGGTGTAGAAGGCGTCGAAGTCGACCGCGGCGGCCTGGGCGAGACCTTCGACCTGGCATTTGCCCAGCTGCTGGCCGCAGGCACGTTCGATCGCCTCGACCGCGCCGTCGTAGGAGCCGCGTGCGGCCTCCAGCGCGGCGAGGCGACGCAGCCCGTGGGAGTGGCGCTCCACCGGCAGGTTCAACGTCGCATCGGCAAGGTGCAGGTTGGGACGGCCCCGCCGCCGGTAGGCCACACGCTCCACCGCCACCGAACCGAACACCGTCGCCAGACCGCGCCGGTGGCCGGCCTCCACCGTCCCCCGCGCGACCCCGTCGGCGTCGGCGACGCCGGGTACGCGCTGCTCGTGCAGGGTGCGCGGGGTCCAGGTGGTCTTGGTACAGCAGACGGAACAGCTCACGGGCGTTGACCTCCAGGCGGGCCTCCAGCTCGCCGTGGGCCAGCCCGGCCGCCTCGGCGCCCTCTAACTGACTAACCAGCCAACCACGCCCTCGAAGCGGTCACGGGAGGCGTCGAAGGCCGGCTGCGGCGACGTCGCGCCCGCCGCGGCGACCCCGGCCATGACCGCGACGCTGCTCACGCCCGCCGCCGAGCCCGGCGGGCGTGCACCCGCGCGACGAGACCGTCGAGCTCGCCGCGCGCCTCGGCCTCCAGCGCGGTGACCGCCTGCCGGTAGCGGGCGACGGCCGCGGCGACCGCGGCGACCTCCTCGGCAGCCAAGGTGAGGATCTTGGTGCGCCCCGCGACGCTGTAGGACAACGCCGGGCTCTCATGCGGCGCACCGGCCGCGCAGCGGCACGTGGCCTTGCCGCACTTGCGTCGCAAGGTGATCAGCGACCCGGGCAGCACCCGGGGATGTTCGTCACGTCGGGTCACTCCAAGCATTCTGCCACTCCATTCTGTTAGGGCTCCACTAACAGAATGGAGTGCGGGCACGACGAAAGGTGGGAGGCGCCGCACCCCTTACCGCGTCCTGGCTAGCGACTCACCCGCCGCTGGTCCCGTCCGAGCAGGCACCTTCGGAAGAGCCGCACCCAATTCATTACGAGGTATCAGGCATCCAACCCAACGCTGTGCTCACCAGCGGTTCTGCTGTCACACTCGAGCGACCCGCCCACAGTTATCCGCTGTCCTTCCGGGCCCTTCGGACAACCGGAAGGCGACACGAATGAGCACCCTGTACTCCACCGGCCGACCGCGCTGGGAGGAACTCACCGACGCGTACGCGCAGAGCCATCCCACGGCGGGTCCTGGCGCCATCGTAGGCCAACACGGGAAGCGCCCACTCATCACGTCTGGTGAACACGCGCGGCGCGCTGCCGGTGCCCGCGAAGTCAGCGTCCGCCCTGGGCGTCGCGTCGCCGGAGCTCGTCGAGCAGGCGTCGCAGGATAGGCAACGCCGCCCGGTCCTTTTCGCGTCCGGCGGCCTCCTTGGAGCGGATCACGTCCGCAAGCGAGGCGACACGCACGGCGACGCCGGCGATGTCGAACTGCGCTGCGTCGACCACCAGATCGTCGTAGCCGCGGGTGCCGGCGGGGGCGAAGGAGATGTCGACCCGGCCGTGGTCGGTCACCAGATTCCAGATGTCTGCTCGCGCCAGCGCCTCGCCGCTGCAGTCGAATGCCAGCCCCTGGGGCTCCCCGGCCGCCCACACACGGGCCCCCATCGCCCGCAGCGCCTCCGAAAGCCGGTGCAGGTTCGCCTCGTCGCGTGCCGGGGTGATGTCCGCGTCAGCGGTGGCAAGCGGCGAGCCGTGGATGGTGGCCGCGAATGCACCGATGAGCACATACGCCACCCCGTGCGCTTCCAGTGCGGCAAGGATCGACAGCGGATCGAACGCCGGGCCCTCAGGCGGCAGGGTCGACACGGCGGGCCTTGCGCAACGCCTGCTGGACGCGCAGTGTTGCGAGCAGCCGCTCGACACGCTGCTGCGGGGTCAGCGCCAGGTACTCGTCGAACAGGGTCACTGTCTGGTCGTCACGTGGCGTGATCGTGACGCCGAGGTCAAACCCGCACGCCTCGACGGCCCGGCGCACCGTGTCATGCGCGGGCGATTGCATGCCGTTCTCCCAGCGGGCTACCGCCGACTGCGATGTGCCCATGCGCCTGGCCAGCTCGGCCTGCGTGATGCCGGCCCGCCGGCGTGCCTCCCGGATGAGCGCTCCACCAGACATGCCACGATCATACCGTTTCCGGTATGGACCACGGATCGTTGCGCACGGCCGCGGGCAAAGGCTGGCGGGGAGTCGTGGCCACCTCTTGCCGCCCGGTGAGAAGCGGTGCGGTGGAGGCGCCGGGCTGGGCGCCCCCACCTGTGCGTGGTGCGGGCTACTTGGTGCCGCTGGTGTGGATGACGATGCTGCCGCCTTCGATCGCGTCGGTGGCTGGGGCGTCGTCGGCGGCACCGGTTTGGTCGTCATAGACCACCTCGCCGGTGGTCTTGTCCCAGATCTTGATGCGGAAACGGTCCACGCCGCCGCCGCCGACCCGCTGGCCGTCGTTGGCGGTGACCAAGAACCCGTAGTCACCGGTCCTGTTGATGGTGCCCGACCCCTTGTACTGGGCCTTGGGCCCGGAGATGATCAGCCAGTTGTAGCCGGTCGAGGCGAAGGCCAGGTCGCCGGCGCGGAACTGGAACTGGGTGTTGCCGTCCGGGGTGCGCGCGCCCGGGACGTGTTCGTGCGCGGGCCGGCGGTCGCCAATGCCGCGCCGACCATCACGTCGATCAGCGCGCCGGACGATCCGGTCGCGGTCAACACCACGCTGCGGTGAACCAGCGCGGGGGCCGGTGCAGGCGGCCGCCGTGCTGGGTCAGCACCCGCCGCTGGCGCTGGCCACCTCGGTAGGTGAGGTCACCGACGTCGTGGTCGCCCTGGACGAGGCGGTGCGTGGCGGGCTTGTCGCCGAGACCGTGGGGGCGGGGGGAGCCGCGGCTGTGGCCTTCACCCACCCGCTGGTGCGCGCCGCGGTCTACCACGACCTGGGGCCGGCCCGGCGCGCGGGCCTGCACCTGCGCGCGGCGGCTGCGCTTGACGTGCAGGCGCTGGAGCACCGCGCGGCCGCGTCGGGGGGTGGCGACAACGCCCTGGCCGAGGAGCTGGCGAGCACCGCCGCGGGGGAGTCCGAGGCGGGCGCGTGGGCTGCGGCGGCTGCGCATCTGCTCACCGCCGCGCGTCTGGCGACGACGGCGCGGCGGCGTCACGAGCACGTGCTGGCCGGCGCAGGTGCTGCTGGTCGCCGGTCAGGCGGGCGAGCTGGCCGCCCTGCAACCCCAGCTCGAAGACCTGCCGTCGAGCCCTCGCCGGGGTTTCGTCATCGGGCACCTCGCGCTGCTCGCGGGTGACCCCGCCGCCGAGCAGATCATGGTCGGGGCGTGGGAGCGCTGCGACCCGGCTGAGGCGCCCGGCGCTGGCTGCGACCATTGCCGTTCAGCTCGGACAGCTGGCGATCAACCACGCCGACGGCGAATCGGCGGTGCGCTGGGCACGCCGCGCGCTCGAGGCGGCCGGCGGCGACGACACGGTCGCCGACACCGCCCCCGGGCGTGCTGCTGGTGGGCCTGGCCATGCTCGGGCGCACCCGCGAGGGTCTGGAGCTGTCACGCGACCTGCCCGAGGACATGACGTCCACGTCCGCGGTCGAGTGGCGCTTCGGCCGCGCGGTGCTGCGGACCTGGGGCGACGACCTGCCCGGCGGGATCGCCGACATGCGCCTTGTCACCGGCGCCCGCCGGTCCTGGGGCGCCTACCGCGCACGCATCATCGGGCTCGGGCACCTCGCCGAGGCCACCTACCGGGCGGGCGCCTGAGACGACAGCATCGCGCCCACGCCGACCTCGCGCTGTCCCTGGGCGAGGACACCGACAACGTCTGGCTGTCGGCGTTCCTGCACGCCCAGGCGACCTACGCCCTGGCAGGTCGAGGCCAGTGGCAGGCCGCCAACGCCACGCCTGCACCGCGCTGGAAGCCGCCCAGATGCTCGGAGTGGCGGCGGCGTTCGCGGCCACCGCCGCGGCTCATCTGGCCCTGGCCAGGGGCGAGGCGGCCGGCGTCATCGAGGCCACCGACCTGATCGTGCCGATCGCCGGGCGCGACGGCATCCGCGAGCCCGGGGTGCTGCTGTGGCACGCGGTCCGGGCCGACGCCCTCGTGGCGGTCGGCCGCCTCGACGACGCCGCCACAGAGCTCGAGGGCTTCGAGGCTTTGGCCACGCGGCGGGGCGGCGCTCGGCGATGGCGGATGCGGCCCGGGTGCGCGGCAACCTGGCCGCCGCGCGAGGCGACCTCGCCGCGGCCGAGGCCGCGTTCCAGGCGGGGGCCGGGCACATGGGCGAAGGGCCGTGGCGCTTGCAGCGGGGCGCTGCTGCACGACGCCTACGGGCGGGTGCTGCGGCGAGCCGGCCGGCGCCGCGCGGCCGTGGAGCAGCTCGAGGCGGCGCTGGCCCTGTACGCCGCGATGGGCGCAGCGCCCTACCAGGCGTGCATCCACGACGAACTGACCGCCTGCGGGCGCCGCCGTCCACGCCGGGCGCCCGGCCCGTCGGCGGAGCTGACGCCCCAGGAACTGGCCGTCGCCCGGCTGGTGGCCGCCGGTCTATCCAACCGCGACGTCGCGACCCAGCTCGTCGTCAGCGTCAAGACCGTCGAGTACCACCTGCAACCTGCGCAACATGTTCCAAAAGCTCGGCGTCCGCTCCAGAACCCAACTCGCGATGCGCCTCCACAGCCAAACCGGCGCCCCCGCGAGCTGAACCGCACCGCCACGAAACGCCACGCTCGTGCGCGTCAGGTAAGACGCAGGCGAAGACGCGCTGGTCAGGGGCGTGAAGGTGCTGGTCGACGAGGACCTCTTCCCTTCCTGGCGGAACCCTGCGGAATGCAGGCCATGACGCCGAACAGAACCTGACATGGCGCCACCGGCTGCCCCGGCAGGCCCGACATCCACGTCGGGCTTCCGTTCGGACGTGCGCGCGTCTGGACGTGGGCAACGCGTCGTGACGGTCCACCCGGCGCGGCCAAGGCCGCGTCCACCGACGCGCTCCGAGCCCGCCGGCGCCACGCCGAGCCGACAGCGCGGTGTCCAGGTGGGGCCAGTCAGCGTCACAACACGCCCGGCTCCGCGGGAACCTGCGTCGCGCCCACGTCATGGGCGTGCCGCGTAGGGTCCCGGGCCGCACGGGCTCGTCGAGGGCACAAAGGCACCCTGAGCAGAAGCACTCGGTGCGGGGCCGATGTCACATTCCGGCCGCTTGGGGTGCAACTCCCTGGGTGACCGGGACGAGCGGAGGGCGTATGAACTGAAGCGCTGCGCTCCAAGCTCGCTGGCCGTCGACGAATGGAAACCCCCGCTGCTACGGGCTTGGAGCCGGGACGGGGAATCGAACCCCGGACCTATTCATTACGAGGTATCAGGCACCCAACGCTGTGCTAACCAGCCTTCTTGCTGGTCACAGTCGAGCGACCCGCCCACAGTTATCCGCTGTCTTTCTCCGCCCTTCCGTACAGCCTGAAGGGGGACCCGACGAGCGCCACCGTACCCACGGACCGAACGGCTGGGAAGGACCTCAACCTCCGGTCAAAGGGGACTTCGGGCCGCTAGGCCGACGCCGCCGACAGCTTGAGCCGGCGCGCTACGCACCGAGCCTGAGCTCCGCCGAGATGCGAGCCAGCGGGGGTGTTTGTGATGAGCGGCGCGCACGCCAGGAGTCCGCCCTTGTCGTGATCGCTGCGGACCTCGGCCGGGGTGGGTGGGCAGCACGCGATCTGAGCACCTCCGCCACATCGAAGTGGACCCAGACCGACTGTCGGGGCGGCCCGTGACCGGGGCGACGGCGCGCGTCGCCTGCGGGCGATGCTAAGTGGTCTGGCACGCAATTGCGGTGACGTATTCCGAGTTCCGAGTCAGGCCGCCTGGGGGACGGCGGGGTCGTCGGCGATGCGGGCGAGCAGGTTGTGCAGGTTGTCGCTGGTGAACCTCCACTCGAAGGGGGTGGCGATCTGGGCGTAGTAGTCCTGGAAGGCGAGCAGGCGGGCTGCAACTTCGTCGAGGTCGGCGAAGTCGTTGGGGGTCAGCACCTTGCGTTGAACGACGGAGAAGTAGATCTCTACCTGGTTCAACCAGGACGCGTGTACGGGCAGGTGGACGAGGTGGGCGTTGTCGTAGGCGGCGCGCAGACGGTCGATGGCGGCCTGGCCGCGGTGGGACGAGCCGTTGTCGACCACCCAGAACACCCGCCGGGCTGAGGCGTAGGGCTCTTGGCGCATGACGTCGTCGACCAGGCGCATGAACGGGGCGATGCCGCTGGTGGCCTCGCAACGGCCGAACACCTTGGCGTGGTGGACGTCCCAGGCCGCGAGGTAGGCCAGCGCCCCGCGGCGGTGGTACTCGTGCTCGACGCGCATCGGCTCACCCGGCGCCGGCGCGACGGTGGGGTGCTTTGCGGTCGCGGGCTTGGATGCTGGTCTTCTCATCGGCGGACAACACGTAGTCGCCTGCGCCCAGCGGCGTGCGGTCCCACACGCGCTGGTACAGGTCGAGCACGCGCGCCGCCTTGGCGGCGAACTGGGGATCGCGGGGGAAGATCCGCGAGCGGTGCCACGGCTTGATCGCGTCGGCCGACAGCCACCGCCAGATCGTGGTGTCCGAGATCGACGCGGTGATGCCTTGGTCGACGGCGGCGCGGGCCAGGTCGGGGCAGTGCCAGCGCGCCAGCGGCGCGCCGCAGGTTGCAGGCAGCTCACACGCCAGCGCCTTGACCGCCACGACCACCTCTGGGGGGGAAACCCGGTGGCCGTCCGCCCCGGGGAAGGTCCGCCAACCCGGCGAGGCGTTGCTCGTAGAAGCGTTTGCGCCACCGCGACACGACCTGGCGGGGGGTGTCCAGACGCGCGGCGATCTCGTCGTTGCGCAGCCCGTCGGCGGCCATGAGCACGATCTTGGCGCGTACCACGTCGCAGTACGGTGACGTATAAGCGCGGGCGTTGGCCTCGAGCTGACGACGCTCGTCGTCGGTCAGGTCGATGCGGTACGGGCTTGTGCGCGGCATTCAGGCTCCCTTCGACAAGGGAACCATGCCGCGTCACCGTGCGAAAGTGTGGGACGAGCACGTCACTGTAGTTACGTGTAGGGGTACTAAAACCTGGATGTTTCGTCTGACTGGCGTGGCAGCGGTTGAGGTTGCATAGGAAAGCCCTCCTAACCTGCGAGAATGCGGTCTGTCAAAGGTCCACAACTCGCCAAGGAGGGCTCACCTACATGGTGCATGCTAGCAGCAGGCGGCCGCGCTTTGATGTCACCGCGACGGGCAAGGGCACGACGGGTCGGTCGGGCACGGC